>NZ_ALVC01000278.1:0-16839 GCF_000293195.2 Sphingomonas sp. LH128 | reverse complement strand
CCGCCGCGCATCCCGATCCCTTCAACATCCCTCTACGGGATCCTGGAATCAGCAATGCCACATCAAGGCAAGCGCCTTTTTCCGCAGCCTGTTAAACGTTTCCGCCGCTCAATAACGACGGAACGCAAGCTCACTGGCACGGTTGGCCGATAGCTGCCCATAAGTGTGGCGCATCTCGGACAACGCAGACTACCGGTACGTATTCCGTTTCGCAAAGAACGTCTTGAAACTTACGGCGATCAAAAAGCTCTCCGTTACATGGGGCATTTAACCTGACAGCATGACCGGGACAGATGCCGCTAGAAGAGTAGAGGGCTCCCGTACTATAGCCATGTACGATATTAACGGCTTTGCATAACTTTAAATGCCCGATCAGCTGTCCTCATGGTGAGATAGGCGCGAGGCCACTCAAGTTCAGAAGAGAAATTCCGAAACACTGCGACGGTCGGCGATGAGGAATGTATCGGCCACCAAACGCAACGGCCGAAGATCGACGTCAATCGCCCGCTCGGCAACAAGGTGGGCAAAGCGCTCGTAAAGGCGAGCATATTCAAGGTCGAGATCCGTTTGCTCTTTTTCGCCGGGGCGCTGGATCACGCTGCCTCCCTCCGTGAGGCGCAGGGTGCCATGGTCGGTGTCGACTTCGATCGACCAGGTCTGCGGGCCGGTTTGGAGAAAGTCGAACTCGGCGCGCACGTCAGCGCCGGCACTGCGCATTTGTACGCTGGCGGCAATCGGCGAAGCGCGGCCCGCAGGCACGTCCATCGTTGCGCTTTCGACACAAAGTTCGTTGGGTAAGATGCTGGTCGTAATCGACAGCGCGTTGATGCCGGGATCGAACACGCCGAAACCGCCGGGCCCTAAGATCCACTCCTGACCCGGATGCCAGCGGCGGATGTCTTCTTTCCAATCGATCCGAACCGCCTCGATACGCTTGTCGGCGAGCCAGGCACGGGCCGGGCCGACGCCTGCCGCCTCGCGCGAGTGCCATGTGGTGAACAGGGCGACATCGGCAGCGCGCGCGGCTTCAACGAGTGCCTCGACCTGAGAAAGCGTCGTGGCAGGCGGCTTTTCGAGCATTACGTGCAGGCCCGCTTCGATCGCGGCGAGCGCCTGCTGGTAGCGACCGTCAGGCGGCGTGCAGATCGAAACCGCGTCAAGCGGACAGGCGGAAGCCATCTCTGCAATGTCGTAGTACCCGGGGACGCCATCGACACGGCCTTGCCGGCTGGCGGTGGCGGCAAGAACGAAGCGGTCATTCCCCGCGATGGCGGGCAGGTGCTGGTCGCGCGCGATTTTGCCGATCCCGACGAGACCTAATTTGATAGGCTCCACATCCATTCCTTTTGCAACATTTATCGTATACTATATGGGGCCGGCAGCGGTCAGGCGGTCAGATCTGCTCAGGGCACTGAGTTAGCCTGAATTTCAGTCGGCCTGATGCTGGCGTTCTTCGATCAGGCCGAGCACATCGCCGATGATCCTGCGCATGGCGATCCGCGCCGCGTCTGGGTCACGCGCGACGATCGCGTCGAGCACCTTGGCGTGTTCGTTGACGTCGGCGGTCCGGCCTTTGATGCGGTTAGTGAACCGGATCGAAGTGCGCAGCGCGGTGCTGACCACATCGCGCAACTGGATATAGAACGGATTCTTGGACGCGCGCAGGATTGCGACATGGAAGGCGATGTCGGCTTCCAACGGATCGTCCAGCCCGCTTTCGGCCGCGCGCATCCGTACGAGGCCCGCGTCGATCCGGGCGATATCATCATCTCCGGCGACTTGCGCTGCAAGGGCCGCACCTTCGGGTTCTACCGAGACGCGCAGTTCGTTGAACTGCCGTAGCAGGTCGACCGAGAGCTGGCGCTCGAGCATCCAGCGCAGGACGTCGGTGTCGAACAGGTTCCATGAAGACGTCGGCTGGACGGTCGTGCCCTGACGCGGGCGGGCGCTGAGAAGCCCCTTGGCGCTCAACATCTTGACCGCTTCGCGCGTGACGGAGCGGCTGACGCCGTGCTGCTTGGCCAGTTCGGCTTCGGTGGGAAAGACTTTGTTCTCGAACTGGCCCGTGACGATGGCGCGGCCTATGCTGTCGAGGAGGCCGTAAGTCAAATTGCGGCCCAACTGTGCCGCTGGCTCATCGACGATGAGATGGGGGAAGCTTGTCACTGAGCAGTCCTTGTACCTGCCGTCGTCCGCGCGCGCGGACCGGTCCTGTCCTGTCGCTCCATTACCGTAGTGAACCTACACGGCGAGACAAGGTCCTTTAATATGATAAGTCGTTTGCACGATGACCCCGGACCGTCGCCCAACGCGGAGACGACGGTTCAGGGAGAGTTTCAGCGCGGGTTCGGGTACGCTTTCACCAGCACGTCGTACTGCGCCTTGCTGATCTCGATCATCGAGCCGTGGCGCAGGCCGTCAGGCATTTCGTAGCGGTTCCATTCGGGAACGCCGGAATTTCCGGAGACCTGATACCATGGTCCCGTGAGGCGCGGCGCTTTCGACAGGCCATAGCTGGTTCCGGCATACTGCTCGTAATACATCAGCCAGTCCTGCCCGCCCGGCGCGCGGATGACGGTGGGCGCCTCGCGGAAATTGGGGCTGATCGAGGGGCCGGGCGCCGGATAGGGGCCGAGCAGGTCCTTCGCGCAGGAAACGCGCACGGTCTTGCCGGTCGTCCAGTTGTAGCTGGGATAGCGTTCGTCCTTGATGACCGCGCAGTAACCGCTGCCGTCCGCCTCGGGCTGGATGAAGGTGTCGATCGTCGCCATGTCCCAGTCGAACAGGCGCCTGGGCGCCTTGGCGAAGGTCTTGAGGTCGCTCGACAGGGCGTAGAGCGTGCGCTGGCTGGCCCAGTAGCGCTCGGGGTCTTCGGGTACGCCAGGGACGGTCGCGGTATGCCAGGTCAGCAGGAACCGGCCCGAGAGCTTGTCGAAGAACAGCTTGGGCGCGCCGATCCGCTGCATTGCGTGGGGCAGGCCGGGGACATGCAGCACGTCGGGCTTGTACGTGCCGTAGGGCTTCCAGGCGACAAGGTCGTCCGAAACCCAGAAGCGGATATAGGGGTCCTCGTCGCTGCGGTTGCCGACAAGGTAATAGCGTCCGTCGGGTCCGCGCGCGATCGACGGGTGCCCGTGATAGTCCTCGGAAACCGGCTTGCCGCCGTTTATCTGCGTCCAGTGCAGCCCGTCACGACTGACCGTGTAGTACAGCACTCCGTAACGTTCCTTGGTCATGTGCGCGAAGAGATACGCCTTGTCGGGATCGACATAAGGCGTCTCCGGCGCGCCCGGCACCACTTCTGCCCGCACCGGCCTTGCCGGATCCGATTGCGCCGCCGCGGCCTGAGCCGCCAGAACCGTGATAGCCGCAACGGCGATGCCTGCGGCGATGCGCGAATTGCCCCGAGCCAAATTCCATCTCCCGATATTCTTACGTTCGTCCGTCAAAAAGCAGCGCTTGCAGCCCATTGTCAAGATTCATCTTATAAATACGGTTTTAGACGTTATGGAGGGGACGGACAGGTCGGGCCGGGCGATTCGACGATCGCCCCGCCGGAGCAACGTCGTCCGCGATCGCACGCGGGGCGACCCGGGATTACGGCACAGGATAGTGCAGGGAGACGAGATGGGACTGGCAACGATCGACATCGCAGTGGTCGTGATTTACGCGATCGGCATATTCGGGCTGGCCCAGTGGGTAAGCCGGGACAAGCCGGGTGCCGGGCCGAAGGGATCCGCCGACTATTTCCTCGCCTCGAAGAACCTGCCCTGGTGGGCCATCGGCGCTTCGCTGATCGCTGCGAACATTTCGGCCGAACAGATCGTCGGCATGTCCGGGTCGGGCTACGCGATCGGTCTTGCCATCGCATCGTACGAGTGGATGGCGGCGGCCACGCTGCTGATCGTGGGCAAGTTCTTCCTGCCGATCTTCCTGCGCAACGAGATCTACACGATGCCGCAGTTCCTGGAGCGCCGCTACGGCAGCGGCATCCGCACGCTGATGGCGGTGTTCTGGCTGGTGCTCTACGTTTTCGTGAACCTCACCAGCATCATCTGGCTCGGCTCGATCGCGGTGACGCAGGTGGCGGGCGTAAATCAGGACGTCGCGCTCGTGGTGCTGGGCGTCTTCGCGCTGCTCTACCAGCTGCGCGGCGGGCTGAAGGCCGTGGCGCTCACCGATATCGTGCAGGTCACGCTGCTGGTCATGGGCGGGCTGATCATTGCCTTCCTGACCCTGGGCAAGATCGGCGGCGAGGCCGGAGTGATCGCCGGGTTTTCGCGCCTGGTCGACGCCGCGCCGGGGCATTTCCACATGATCCTTGCAAAGGGTGACCCGCACTACATGGACCTGCCGGGCATTTCGGTGCTGATCGGCGGCATGTGGATCGCGAACCTCAGCTACTGGGGCTTCAACCAGTATATCATCCAGCGCGCGCTGGCGGCCAAGTCGATCGACGAGGCCCAGCGCGGCATGCTGTTCGCCGCCTTCATCAAGCTGATCATGCCGATCATCATCGTGCTGCCGGGCATCGCCGCCGTCATCCTCGCGCCCGATCTCGGCAAGCCGGACGAGGCGTATCCGACGATGATGGGCCTGTTGCCTCCGGGTCTGCTGGGCCTTGTCTTCGCGGCGCTGGTGGCGGCGATCATCGCGTCGACCGCATCCAAGATCAATTCGATCGCGACGATCTTCACGCTCGACGTCTGGGCCAAGTTCAAGGGCCGGCCGGCCGGGGACGACGCCGTCGCCGCAGATCGCAAGCTGGTCCGCGTGGGCCGGATCGTCGCGGTCGTGGCGATCGTGGTCGCCATCCTGACCGCACGCCCGCTGTTGGGATCGAGCGAGCAGGCGTTCCAGTTCATCCAGGAGTTCACCGGCTTCTTCACCCCGGGCATCACCGTGATCTTCCTGCTCGGCCTGTTCTGGCGCCGCGCCAACGAACCGGGCGCGATCAGCGCGGCGGTCGCCTCGGTGCTGCTGTCGTGGGGGTTCAAGGCCTGGGCGCCTGCGGTGCCGTTCATGGACCGCATGGGAATCGTCTTCCTGGCCGCGCTGGCGCTGGCGGTGGTCGTCTCGCTGCTGACGCCGGGCCGACCGGACAAGGACACCATCTCGACCGGCGACGTCCGCTATGCCACCTCTACCGGGTTCAATGCAGGAGCGATCGCCGTGGTTCTGGTGCTTTGCGTTCTTTACGCGGTGTTCTGGTGAGCGCGCCCTTCATCGCCGTCGACTGGGGCACGACCAACCGCCGCGCCTACCGGATCGAGGATGCCCGCGTTGCCGCCACCGAGCGCGACGACATGGGCATCCTCGCGGTCCCGGCAGGCGGATTTGCCGCCGAAGTGGCCGGGCTTCGCGCGCGTCTGGGCCAGCTGCCGGTGGTGATGGCCGGGATGGTCGGGTCCAACCGGGGCTGGCACGATGCAGGCTATGTCCCCTGCGCCGCCACGATCGAGGCCGTTGCCGCCGCCATGGCGCGCCTCGACGACGACGTCGCCATCGTTCCCGGCGTCTGCGTCGATGCCCCGACCCGCGCCGACGTGATGCGCGGCGAGGAAGTGCAACTGCTCGGCGCCGTCGCTGCCGGTCTCGCGCCAGCAGACGCGCTGCTGTGCCAGCCCGGAACCCATAACAAGTGGGCGGTCATGAAGGACGGCGCCATAGCCGACTTCACCACCGCCATGACCGGCGAGATGTTCGCGCTGCTCAAGGCCCGTGCCCTGATCGGCGCCGAGATGACCGGCGAAGTGGATGCCGACGCCGCGTTCCGCGAAGGGGTGGAAGCCTGCGCCGATGCCGATCTGCTTTCGGCCCTGTTCGAAGTCCGGGCCGCCTCGGTGCTGGGCAGGCGCCCTCCCGGCGCGGCGGCGGCCTACGTCAGCGGCCTTCTCATCGGCAGCGATTGCCGCGCCCGCATCACCCGCCCCGGTCAGGTCGTGCACCTGCTGGCCGACGGGCTTCTCGCGCGGCTCTATACCGCCGCCATCACCATTGCCGGGGGGCAGGCCGTCGTCGTCGACAGCCATGCCTCGTTCGTTGCCGGCATCACCCGCATCAGGAACCTCATGTCATGATCGATTTCGCCACGGCACTCGCCGGCCTGCCTCTGGTCGCCATTCTGCGCGGCATCCGCCCGGACGAAGTCGAGGCTGCCGGCGATGCGCTCGTCGAGGCGGGCTTCACGCTGATCGAGGTGCCGCTGAACTCGCCCGATCCGCTGGCCAGCATCGAGCGTCTCGCCAAGCGGGTGGGCGACCGGGCCGTCGTGGGCGCGGGCACCGTGCTGACGGTCGCGCAGGTCGCCCAGCTGCAGGACGCGGGCGGCGCGATGATCGTCTCGCCCAATACCGACGTCGCGGTGATCGCCGAAAGCGCGCGGCGCGGCATGGTCTCGCTGCCCGGCTACTTCACGCCCAGCGAGGCCTTCGCGGCGCTGGCGGCAGGCGCCACGGGCCTGAAGCTGTTTCCGGCCGAGGCCGCGACGCCGTCCGTGATCAAGGCGCAGCGCGCGGTGCTGCCCGGGGACGTGCCGTTGTTCGCGGTGGGCGGCATCACGCCGGACAACATGGGACCATGGCGCGCGGCGGGAGCCAACGGGTTCGGCCTCGGCTCGGCGCTTTACCGCTCGGGCGCGGCCACGCAGGAGATCGCGGCGAACGCCCGCGCCTTTGCAGCGGCCTGGGCCGAACTGGAGAAGGGCGCATGATCCGCGCGACCGGTGCGCTTGGAGCCATCTCGCTCGCGGCGCTGGCGCTCGGCGGCTGCGCCGCGACGGGTACGTCGGGCAAGACTGCCGCCGCCACCTTGACCAACCCGCTGCTGGCGAGCGGCCCCGATCCGTGGATCGTCCATGACGGCGGCACCTTCTATTTCATGGGGACGAAGGGCGACCGCCTGGCCATCCGCCGCACCGACGACCTCGCGAAGCTGGCCGATGCGCCCGAGCATGTCATCTGGACCCCGCCCGCCAGCGGTCCCAACGCGATCTCGATCTGGGCGCCCGAACTGCACCGGTTCGATGGAAAGTGGTACGTCTACTATACCGCCGCCGCTGCGGGACACGACGATGACGCGCATCGCGGCATCTTCGTGCTGGAGAACGCTAGCGCGGATCCGCTCAAGGGCGAATGGATCGACCGGGGCCGCGTCGTCACCGGCATGACCGGCATCGACGGCACCGTGTTCGAGACCGGCGGCAGGCGCTACTTCATCTATTCCGCCTATGACGGCCCCGACAGCGTGCTCGCCATCGCGCCGATGACCAATCCCTGGACGCTAGGCCCCGGCGAGACCGTGATCGCCCGGCCGGACCAGCCGTTCGAGCGCCAGGGCGGCCGCCAGATCCTTGAAGGACCGGAGTTCCTTGCGGGACCGAACGGAGACCTGTTCCTCACGTATTCGGCCAGCGCCTGCTGGTCGGACGACTATGCGCTGGGCCTGCTCCACGCCGCGCCGGGCAGCGATCCGCTGAAGCCGGAAAGCTGGACCAAGTCCCCCAGGCCCGTACTGGCCAAGGCGCCGCAGAACGACGTCTACGCGACCGGGCACAACGGCTTCTTCACAACCGACGGCGGCCGCCGGACCTGGATCGTCTATCACGCCAACACCGGCGCCGACCAGAAATGCACCGCAGCCCGCTCGCCGCGCGTCCAGCGCATGGAGTGGACCGCGCAGGGCATGCCGGTGTTCCCGGTGCCTTCGCGCGCGGGCGACCCCGTACCGGCCCCGCAGCCCTGAGCCGGGGCCTGCCCCTTCCTTGCAAGGGAAGGGGCAGGCCCCGTCGCTTCAGCGCGGCGTCAGCAGCGTGAGGTTCACCGCGTCGCCCGTGGCGCGCAGGCCGGCATCGTTGGGATGGAGGTGGTCGCCGGGGTCGAACTCGGGGCGCAGCTCCGCCGGCATCGCCGGATTGCGCACCGCCGCCTCGAAATCGACGACGCCGTCGAATATCCGGTCGTTGCGGATCGCCGCGTTCACCGCCATGCGGGTCTGCTCCTTCATCGGCGACATGTAGCCCGCGCGCAGCGCCGGGGTCATCGTGCCGCCGATCACCTTGATGCCCAGCGCATGGGCACGGGCGACGAACTGGCGATAGCCGTGGATCAGGTCGTCCGGTTTGACCGCGCCCGGCCCCTCGTCGCTGCCTGCACTGATATCGTTGATGCCCTCCAGCAGGATGACGTGCGTGACGTTCGGCACGCTCGCCAAATCGCGCCAGAAGCGGTCGAGCACGGACACGAGCGACAGCCATGAGCGCGCCTGCCGCAGCGCTGCGGTGCAAAGGGCGGCAAGGTACGTCGGGTTACGCATGCCGCCCTCTTTTCGGACCGTCAGGACAGTTGTCCCGCGTTACTTCCTGGACGTCGGCACCACGCCCTTCGGCGCGGCGGACAAGCGGCGGATCAGATCCACTTCGGCCTGGCGATAAGGCGTTCCGTCCGTGTGGAACACTTCATGGAACCAGATGGTCGGCTCTTCCATGGTGTAGGGCTTCTTCCACGAATCCCAGGGCAGGCGGGTCTGCGTCCTGCCGTCGACGAAGCCCCAGTTCATCATCGCCACGTTCTCGCGCTTGCCGATCGGCAGCGACCCGTCGAACGTCGAACCGTTGCCGCGCGCCATGTATTCGGTGCAAAGGATCGGGCGGCCATAGACCTTGAGCTGGTTCACCCGGTCCTGGAACTTTTCCGGCCAGTTGTAGTCGTGGAACGAGATCACGTCCGATTGCGTCAGCTGCAGCTGTTCCATCGGGGTCAGCGCGCCCGGCGTCTTCCAGTCGTCATGCTGCCACACGCCCGAGGTGAGGGGCTGCGCCGGATCGACCTCGCGCGCCCAGCCATAGACCTTGGTGAGCAGCGCGAGCACCAGCTCCTGCTTGCCGTCCTGGTCCTTGTACTGGTCGGCGCCGTTGTCCGGCTCGTTCCACAAGTCCCAGCCCAGGACGCGGTCGTCCTTGCCGAACGCGCCGATGACACCCTGGACGTAGGCCTTGAAACGCGGCTCCTGCGACGGGTCGCGCATGGCGGGCAGGCCGGGGGCCTGCACCCAGCCGGAATTGTGCACGCCGGGAATCGGCGGATGCTGCGGGCCGAGCACCGGCTTCGGATCCCAGCAGCTGTCGAACAGCACGAACAGCGGCTTGATCCGGTGCTTCGCGGCGATCGCCAGAAACGCATCGATGCGCTTCTTGAAGCCTTCGGGATCCTGCTGCCACAGCTGGTCGTGCAGGAACACGCGCATGGTGTTCATGCCGATGCCTTCGGCCAGCCCCAGTTCGTAGTCGATGCGCCGGGGATCCCAGGTGGCTTCCTGCCACATCTCCAGCTGGTTGATCGCGGTGGCCGGCGCGAAGTTCGAGCCGACCAGCCAAGGCTGCTTTGCGTACCATGTCTTCGCCTGCGCGGGCGTCCACTGCGGGCGGGCTTCGGCGGATGGGAAGGGTGCCTGGGCGATCAGCGCGGCAGCGGTCGCCAGCAGGCAGGTTGCGAATGCTTTCATGAGGGATCCTCTGTTATTCTGGGGTGACGAAGAACTTGTAGGTCATGACGTTCCGGTAGGTCTTGCCCGGAGCGAGGCGGATCGACGGGAAGCGGGGCTGGTTCGGACTGTCGGGGAACAGCTGCGGCTCGAACACCAGAACGTCGCCCTCGCGGTAGATATGCCCGGACTTGCCGGTGATGGTCCCGTCCATGAAGTTGCCCGAATAGAACTGCAGACCCGGCTGGTTGGACCACAGCTCGAAGCCGCGCCCGGAGGTGGGTTCCACCACGCGCGCCATCAGGTGTTCGTCCGCGGTGACCGCGTCGCCGACGACCCAGTTGTGATCGTAGCCGCGCCCGTAGACGATCTGCGCATCGCTGCCGTCGCGCACGCGGGCGCCGACGGGGGTGGGCTTGCGGAAATCGAAGGCGGTGCCCTCGACGCTGCGATGTTCGCCGAGGGGGATCGAGGTCTCGTCGGTCGGGGTGAAGCGATCGGCGGGGATGGTCAGCAGGTGGTCCATCGCCGTGCGCCCCGGTCCCGCAAGGTTCCAGTACGCATGGTTGGAAATGTTCACCACGGTCGGCTTGTCGGTGGTGGCGGTATACGTGATCGTCAGCCGGTTCTGCTCGTCGAGGCTGTAAGTCGCATCGGTGGTGAGCGTGCCGGGATAGCCCATGTCGCCGTCCGGGCTGACGTAGCGCATGGTGACGCTGGCGGTCTTGCCGGACTTCACGGCGCGCACGGTCCAGATGACCTTGTCGAAGCCCTTGGTGCCCCCGTGCAGCGAATTGACGCCGTTGTTGACGGGAACCGTATAGCCCTTGCCGTCCAGCGTGAACCTGCCTTTGGCGATCCGGTTGGCGACGCGGCCCACGGTGGCGCCGAAGAACTCCGGCGCCTTGCTGTATCCTTCGAGGCTGTCGTAGCCGACCGCGACGTCGATGGTCTTGCCGTCGCGCCCCGGCACCATGACCGACTGGATCGAGGCACCCAGCGTCATCACGCGAACCGACATGCCTTTGGCGTTGGTCAGCGTCACGGCCTCGACGGCGGCGCCGTCAGGCATCCGGCCGAAGCCTTCTCGCCTGGCTTCGGCGGCCAGCGCGGGTGTGATTGCCGGAACGCAGGCCGCTGCCAGCAAAACGGCGGGGGTGATGACCTTGAGCATTCTCTCTCCTTTGAACTCGTTGATCGAGCCTGTTCAGTGTGCCGGATGGTTAATCCGTCTCGTCCGCGTTACCGGCGGATGTCCCGGCCCCGACCGGCGGGCAGGGCCAAGGCCAAAACCAAGGGCAGGGTACTTCTCAACCACGATACAGGCAGGCCGCAAGACCCGCGCAGCCGGGGTCCAGTTCGAACAGCGCCCCGCCGTGTGCCTCGTCCACGCCGTCTGCGGCGCTGGTGACGTAGAGCCGGTCAAGCCGGTCGCCGCCGAACGTGACGTTGGTGATCTGGCTGGCGGGAAGCGCGATGCGGCGAACCAGCGTGCCGTCGGGCGCAAAGCGGCGCACGGCGCCGTCGCCCCAGCATGCGACCCACAAGTGACCCTCGGCGTCGAAGGTCATGCCGTCGGGCGAGCCCCAGCTCTCATCGCCGGGAAAGGTGATGAACGGTTCGCGCGCGCCCAACTCGCCCTGCTCCAACGCGTAACGGAAGATCACGCCGAGCGCGCTGTCGGTATGGAGCATGAAGCGGCCCTGCGGATCGATCGCCGGGCCGTTGGGGATGGTGCAGGCCTCCGGCGCGGCGCGGGTGACCATGCCGTTTTCAAGCCGGTGGAAGGCGCCCACCGGCTTGTCGCAGGAATAGGGCATCGTGCCCAGCCAGACCCGCCCCTGTTCATCGGCGGCGGCATCGTTGACCCGGTTTCCGGCAGGCTCGCCAGCGATCTGCGCCAGCGTTTCCACCGAGAACGGATCGAGCGTGACGGCGGCGACGGTGGTGCCGATGCCCGCAACGAACCCGCCCTTCTCGCGGCCGATGATCCAGCCGGTGGCGTCGCCGGTTTCCCAGCTCTCCACCCTTTCTTCGGCCCTTTCTTCTGCGGGAACAAGACGGTTGATGCGTTGGCCGAGGATGTCGGTCCACAGCAGCGCACCGTCGCGCACCGACCAGAACAGGCCTTCGCCCAGCACATCGACGCGGTCTCGCGGGATTACGCGTATTTCGGTCATCAATGGCTGTCCCGCGGCAGGCCCTTCGTCTGGGCGATACGCTGGTACTTGACCGCGGATTCTATCACCGCGCCAGTCGCGAACTGGCCTACCAGATCGCGCTGGATTTCCTGCCATGGCGTTTGCGAGCCGGGGGTGACGCTCTGTTCGATCGCGGCGAGATCCTCGCGGCGGCGGGCAAGCTCGGCATCGTCCACCAGCATGTCGGCGCTGCGCGCGCCCAGGTCGATGCGCACGCGGTCGCCGGTGCGCAGCAGCGCCAGCCCGCCTCCGACCGCCGCCTCGGGCGAGGCGTTGAGGATGGACGGGCTGCCCGACGTGCCCGATTGCCGTCCGTCGCCGATGCAGGGAAGGGCGTGGACGCCCGCGCGGATGAGCGCGGCGGGCGGGCGCATGTTCACCACTTCGGCGCCGCCCGGATAGCCGACCGGCCCGGCGCCCCGGATCACGAGAATGGTGTTCTCGTCGATGGCGAGTTCGGGGTCGTCGATGCGGTGATGATAGTCTTCAGGCCCGTCGAAAACGACCACGCGGCCCTCGAAGGCATCGGGGTTCGCCGGGTCGGAAAGGTAGCGACCGCGAAACTCCTCGGAGATCACCGACAGCTTCATCACCGCGCCATCGAACAGGTTGCCGCTGAGCACGGTGAGGCCCGCAGCCTCCTTCAGCGGACGTTCGAAGGGACGGATCACCTTGTCGTCATGGATGCGGGCGCCGACCTGGTTCTCCGCCAGAGTGCGGCCGTTCGCGGTCAGCACGTCGCCGTCGATCAGACCGGCTTTAGCCAGTTCGCCGATGACGGCGGGGACGCCGCCCGCACGATAGTAGTCCTCGCCCAGATATTCGCCGGCGGGCTGGAGATTGACGAGCAGCGGCACATCGGCGCCGTGGCTTTCCCAGTCCTCAAGCGTCAGGTCCACGCCCATGTGGCGCGCGATGGCGTTGAGGTGGATCGGCGCGTTGGTGGAACCGCCGATGGCCGAGTTCACGCGAATCGCATTCAGGAACGCCGCGCGCGTCATAATGTCGGAAGGCTTGCGATCGGCCTGCACCATCTCGACGATGCGGCGGCCCGTTTCCCAGGCGCATTCCTGACGGTCGCGGTAAGGGGCGGGAATCGCCGCGGAGCCGGGCAGTGACATGCCGAGCGCCTCGCACAGCGAGTTCATCGTTGTTGCAGTGCCCATCGTGTTGCAGAAGCCGGTGGACGGCGATCCCGAAGCGACCAGCTTGAGGAACCCCGGATAATCGAGTTCGCCCTTGGCCAGCAGTTCGCGCGCCTTCCACACGATCGTACCGGCGCCTGTGCGCTCTCCCTCGTGCCAGCCGTTGAGCATCGGGCCGACCGACAGGGCGATGGCGGGGATGTTGACCGTGGCGGCGGCCATCAGCGCGGACGGCGTCGTCTTGTCGCAGCCGACCGTCAACACCACGCCGTCGAGCGGGTAGCCATAAAGCACTTCGACGAGGCTGATATACGCCAGGTTGCGGTCAAGGCCGGCCGTCGGGCGCTTGCCGGTTTCCTGCAGCGGATGCGTCGGAAACTCGATCGGGATGCCGCCTGCATCGCGGATGCCTTCCTTGACGCGCTCGGCCAGGACGATGTGGTGGCGGTTGCAGGGAACCAGATCGCTGCCCGACTGCGCGATGCCGATGATCGGGCGATCCGACTGCATCTCCTCTATCGACAGCCCGTAATTCAGATAGCGCTCAAGATAGAGCGCGGTCATGTCCGGATTGTCGCGATTGTCGAACCACGCGCGCGAACGCAGGGCCGGGCGGGGCGCGGAGCCGGTGGTGTTGCCAGCGTGCGTGGCGGTGTCGTTGGCGAAAGAGATGTCGGCCTCCCTAGAGATCGCTTGTTTCCAACAAGGCCGCAACGCGCGGCCCACCCTACCGGGTGGCTTTGACGAGCGGCTACCATCACGTTTTTTTAGTGGCAACCTATTTATACGACAAATCGGTCTTGTCTGAGCAGAAGTGGAAAGCTATGAGCGCCGGGAAGACCTGATCAACGGGTCGACTGTTTCTGGAGGGAGGCACTAATGAATCGCAAAGCCTATTCGCTTGTCCTGACGTCGTCGGTCCTGGCCATGCTGGCCTGGGCGCCGCTGGCCCATGCGCAGGACGCACAGGACGCCGCCGCGCCCACCGTAGCCCAAGACATCGGCAACGAGATCGTCGTCACCGGCCAGCGCGCCAGCCTGGAAGCCGCGCGCAACGTCAAGAAGAACTCTGACCTCGTGGTCGATTCGATCGTCGCCGAGGACATCGGCAAGCTGCCCGACACCTCGGTCGCCTCCGCGCTGCAGCGCGTTGCTGGCGTCCAGGTCGTCAACGGGTTCAACAACGAAATTCAGAGCCCTATCGTGCGCGGTCTGGGCGACATTCTGACCACTTTGGACGGACGTGAGATCTTCACCGGCGTCGGTCGCGGTTTCTCGTTCCAGGATCTTCCTGCAGAAGCCATCGGCGGCATCGACGTCTACAAGTCGAACTCCGCCAACCTCGTCGAAGGTGGCGTTGCCGGCGTCATCGACATGAAGCTGCAGAAGCCCTTCAACTTCGACAAGGGCCTGACCATCGCCGCGAACGGCCGAGTCTACAACGGCCGCGTTTCGGACAAGACGAGCTACACCGCCGGCCTGCTCATCGCCAACACCTGGGACGTGGGCGAGGGCCGTCTGGGCGCGCTGATCGACGTGTCCTATGCGCGCAACAACTTCAGCCGTCCGGTCTCCTTCAACTGCGATCCGCGCTCGACCAACAATGGCCCGGCGGGCGCCCCGAACCTGGTCCTGCCGACCTGCGTTGGCGGCACCACCGACACCGGCCACAACAGCCGCCCGCAGGTCAACGCAGCGCTGCAGTGGGAAGTGACCCCGGAACTCGAACTGTACCTGGATGGCATGTACAGCGGCTACCGTTCGACCTTCGCAACCAACTTCATCTTCGCCGACCTGTTCGCGGGCAACAGCATCAGCAACGGTGTCGCAGGCGACGACTGCTTCTCGGCTCCGGTCAAGGGTGACGGGTTCCTGGGCGGCGGCAACGATCCGGTCCAGAACCTGTGCATCGCCAAGTCGGCCACCTTCAACGGCGTGGATGCGCTGACCAGCACCCAGGCCAAGCGTCAGCGCACTGACCAGTACGTGCTGGGCGGCGGCGCGAAGTGGAACACCGATACGATCCACGTCGTCTTCGACGCCAGCTACATCCAGTCGAAGAACTCCAACCGCGCGATCATCGTCGACGTCGCCAAGCGCAATGCCGCCGTCGACGTGGTGGTGGACGACAACGGCCACGGCAGCACGGTGATGCAGGGCAACCCGCTCGGCAGCGCGGACGGCTTCGTCTTCGCGAACACGCTGTTCCAGGATCTCAACAAGTCCAACAGCCGCCAGTACTCCTTCAAGCTGGACACCGCATTCGACATCGATAGCAGCTTCCTGCGCCAGATGCAGTTCGGCGCGCGCTACAGCGACCGTCAGGGTTCGTTCCGCGCCGTCGCCGGTGGTCCGGGCTTCCCGGGTGCAAACCGCGCGACGCTGGTGGATTCGGTTGGCCTGCCTTCCGACTTCATGGTTCGTTCGCCGGATTCGATCCCCTACATCAATGGCGGGGAGCACTGGTACACGCCTAACGCGAGCTATCTGCTCAATAACACCGATGAACTGCGCGCGCTTTACGGCGCCCCAGCCGGCGACCCCGACTGGGATCCGACGCGCAACTACGATGCGGCGGAAAAGACCTTCGCGGCTTACGTTCAGGGCAAGTACCAGCTCGACATCGGTGATGTTTCGGCGATCGACGGCCTCGTCGGCGTGCGCGTGGTCAGCACCAGCCGCATGATCGACGGCACCTCGCGCGTAATCGGCGGTGCCCCCGGCGGCGGCGACCTGTTCGTGCCGATCAACCGTGACACCACCGACATCTACGTCCTGCCCAACGCCAGCCTTCGCTTCAAGGCGACCGACCAGCTGCAATTCCGCGCGACGTATGCCAAGACCGTGTCGCGTCCGACCTTCGGCGATCTCAACCCCGGCCTGTCGCTGGCGGCGCCGGGCGGCAATCCGAACGTCATTCTGGCAGGCGCGGGCGGCAACCCGGACCTCAAGGCCCAGCAGTCCGACAACTTCGACGTGACGGCGGAATACTACTTCGGCCGCTCCAGCTACGTCTCGCTGGCCGGCTACATGCGCAAGCTGAAGGACCGCGTGGCTCCGGACACCTCGATCCAGGTGATCGACGGCCAGACCTACCAGATCACCCAGCCGCGCAATCTGGGCTCCTCGGAACTCAAGGGCATCGAGGCTGCAGGTCAGTTCTTCCTCGACTTCCTGCCGGAAGGGTTCGATGGCTTCGGTCTCATGGGCACCTTCACGTATGCAGACAGCAAGGTGACGACCAAGGGCGATCTGCTCGAAGGGCAGCAACTGCTCGGCGTCTCGAAGTACAGCTACACCGCTGGAGCGCTTTACGAGAAGTACGGCATCACCGCGCGTGTGGTCTACACCTGGCGCTCGGGCTATAACGAGACGGCGTTCGGTGCGGGCACGTTGACCGGTTCGGCGGACGCGGTGCAGTTCAACAAGGTCAAGGCCAATGGACGCCTCGACTTCTCAATTGGCTACGACGTGACCCCGAACATCACTGTCACTTTCGATGGCGTGAACGTGAATGGCGGCAAGTATTACAGCTACTTCGACACACCTGCCTTCCCGCACGACATCCGCATCGACGACAAGTTTTACGGTGCCAGCATTCGCGTGAAGTACTGATCGCATAAATTCGGGGAAGGGCTGAGCGCATCCGGCTCTTCCTTCACGCACGCAAGGTGGGACGGCGATGGTGCTGTCCTACCTTTTGTCCTGAGGCGGCAGCCGCCCTCGCGATGGTCGGCGGCATAAGAACCCGATGTGAAAGTTGTTGAACTATACTAGTATGTTGTGATCCAGCCGCCTTTGCAAAGAGATGGAATGGATCATGACATGGACTGGTACCGCTCGTAAGGAGCATAGCCGCAATGGCTATCAGGTCGGCATAAGCAGCCAACTGACCGGAGCTGTCAACGCCGGGATAAAATTGGGCCAGGCACCGGTTTAAAAAGGGGCCAGTTGGGTTGAATAAAAGGCCTCAGGGTTGAGGCTGGGCACTATCGGCAGCGGGGAAGCGGCTG
>NZ_ALVC01000277.1:0-7002 GCF_000293195.2 Sphingomonas sp. LH128 | reverse complement strand
CGGCCTGCTGGCGCTGCTGCGCGTGACGCTGGGTGTCAGCGAGGCGGGCAACTGGCCCGGCGCGGCCAAGGCCAATGCGCTGTGGTTCCCGCAGAAGGAGCGCGCGCTGGCGCAGGGGGTGTTCAACGCGGGCGCGTCGCTGGGGGCGATCGTCTCCGCGCCGCTGGTGGCTCTGCTGTTCACCGCGTTTGGCTGGCGCGCGACGTTCCTGGCGATCGGCGTGCTCGGGCTGCTGTGGCTGGTGCCCTGGCTGCTGCTCTACCGCGCCGACCCGGACAGCAACCCATGGCTCACCAAAGCCGAGCGCGAACATATTCTGGGCACCGGCGAGGCGCAGGCCGTCCGGCCGGCGGGCTATGCTCCCGGCTGGGCGCAGATGCTGCGCCACCGGCAGAGCTGGGCGATCATCGTCAGCCGCTTCTTCCTCGATCCGGTCTGGTGGCTGTTCGTCTCGTGGCTCCCGATCTATCTGGCCGAGACCTTCGGCTTCGACGTCCAGCAGATCGGCCTGTTCGCCTGGGTCCCGTTCGTCGGCGCGATGGCGGGGAGCCTGACGGGCGGCTGGCTGTCCGGCGCGCTGATCGCGCGGGGGCGGACGGTGAATTTCGCGCGCAAGTGCGCGATCACGCTTGGCGGGCTCATCATGCTGCCGCCGCTGCTGCTGACGATGCACGCGGCCAGCCCGCTCTATGCGGTGCTGCTGATCGCGGTGATCCTGTTCGGCTTCCAGATGGCGATCAACAACATCCAGACCCTGCCTGCCGATTACTTCGCGGGCGGCACGGTCGGCTCGCTGGCGGGGCTGGGCGGCACGGCGGCAGTGGCGGGTACGCTCGTCACCACCTGGCTGGTGCCGGTCATGACCAAGACCAGCTACGCCCCGATCTTCGCGCTGGCCGCCGCGCTGGTGCCGCTTTCCCTCCTTTGCATCTGGCTGCTGGGCGGCCGGATCGAACCCCTCACTCCCCCGAACACTTCTCAAGACAAGGGCTGAATCCATGCGTTTCAAGGACAAGACCGTCATCGTCACCGGCGGTGGCCGCGACATCGGCAAATCGGTATCGCAATACCTCGCCCGTGAAGGCGCGAAAGTCGTCATCAACTACCGCAGCAACCGCGAGGAAGCCGAGCGCACCCTTGCCGAGATCGAGGCCGAGGGCGGCACGGGTCTGATCCATCAGGCCGACGTCGCGAGCGCGCAGGATGTCGCGGGGCTGGTCGCGGCCACCGTCGAGGCATTCGGCGGCATCGATTTCGTCGTCAACCTTGCGGGCGGCATGGTCGCGCGCAAGACGCTGGCGGAGATGGACGAGGCGTTCTTCGACCATGTGATGGACCTCAACCTCAAGTCCGCCTTCCTCGTCACCAAGGCCGCGTTGCCGCACCTCTCCAAGGGCAGCGCGATCGTCAACGTGGCCTCGCTGGCGGGGCGTGATGGCGGCGGCCCGGGCGCGAGCGTCTATGCCACCTCCAAGGGCGCGCTGATGACGCTGACGCGCAGCTGGGCGAAGGAGCTGGGGCCGCAGGGCATCCGCGTCAACGCCGTGTGCCCGGGCCTGATCGGCACCAGCTTCCACGACATCTTCTCCAAGCCCGAGGGCCGCGCCGCCACCGCGAACAACACCCCGTTGCGCCGCGAAGGCCACCCCGACGAAGTGGCGGGCGCGATTGGCTTCCTGCTGTCCGAAGAGGCCGCGTTCCTGACCGGCGTGAACCTCGACATCAACGGCGGCCTGGCCTTTTCCTGAAGGGAAACAAGAGGATGACACGTAAGGCATGGGTGGCCGCGGCAATCGCCGCGGCCCTGATGAGCACGGCCGCAACCGCACAGGACGCGAACTCGTCGAAGGGGCGCACCGTACGCACCGACGCGGAGAAGCTGGCGGCCGACAAGATCGTGCTGGTCGGCGATTCCACGATGGCGCCGATGAGCGGCTGGGCCTCGATGTTCTGCGCCCATCACGTGAAATCTTCCACCGCCTGCCTCAATCTGGGGCGCGGCGGGCGCTCCACGCGCAGCTATCGGCAGGAGGGATCGTGGGATCTCGCCCTCGGCGAAGCGCGCGTCCCGGGCTACCGCCGCACTTTCGTGCTGATCCAGTTCGGCCACAACGACCAGTCCTCCGTGGCGGAACGCTGGACCGAGATGGACAGCGAGTTCCCCGCCAATTTGCGCCGCATGGTGGAGGACGTCCGCCAGACCGGGGCCGTGCCGGTGCTGCTCACCCCGCTGACCCGGCGAGACTTCGTGAAGGGGCGGCTGAACAACACGCTGGAGCCGTGGGCAGCGAAAGTCCGCGCCGTCGCCGCCGCGCTCAAGGTGCCGCTGGTGAACCTCAACGCGGCTAGTGCAGCGGCGGTTCAGGAGATGGGGCCGGTGCGATCGATGGCATTGGCGCAAACGGCACCCAACGGCACTGAACGACACCAAGCGGGTACAGGAACCACCCTCAAGGCGCGCCCGGCGGCCGAAGCACGGCTCCCCGACGTGCCGACCACGCCCGACGGACCGCGCGGCCAGTTCCAGCGCAAGTTCGACTACACGCACCTCGGCGATGAGGGCGCGGAACTCTTCGCAGGCCTCGTCGCGCGCGATCTGGCGCGGGCTGTGCCGGAACTGCGGAGCCAGATCGCGCCCTGAGCTCGATTTTAGTTCATACCAATTTGGCAAATTCTTGTTTTCAAATTGGTATGAAATAATGGATTGACTGATAATTGATAATTGGTCAGAAAATACTCAAAGACCAAAGGGAAGAGGAATCATGATGTCGCCTCACGATCGCGGCTTCGCTCGCGGCCATAGCCGCCGTACCCTCCGTTTCTGCCTGCTGGCCGGTGTCGCCTTCGTCGCTGCCCCGGTTCTGGCGCAGGAAGCACCGGCGCAGTCTGAGGCAACTCAGGTGCCGCAGGATTTCGGCGGCGCCTCGGCGCAGGACATCATCGTCACGGGCCTTCGGGAAACGCTCCAGACATCCATCAACGAGAAGCGGCGCGAAACCGCGATCGTTGATTCGCTCTCGTCCACCGAGATCGGCGACCTCCCGGCGCTCTCGGTGGGCGAGGCGATCCAGACCATCACCGGCGCGACCACGCACCGCGAAAAGGGCGGCGCTTCGGAGATTTCGCTGCGCGGCCTCGGCTCGTTCCTCAGCAACACGACCATCAACGGCCGCGATGCATCCAACGGCAGCGGCGACCGCGCGGTGAACTTCAACCAGTTCCCGTCCGAACTCATCAACGGCATCAAGATCTACAAGACCCAGCAGGCCGACCTCGTCGAAGGCGGCGTGGCGGGCACTATCGAACTGGGCACCATCCGCCCGCTGGCGTTCAAGAAGCGCCGCATCCAGCTGGACTTCAAGACCAACTACAGCCCCTATCAGGATCGCATCCGCGGCTCCAGCGCCTGGGGCTGGCGCGGCACCGCCAGCTATGTCGACCAGTTCGACGCCGGGGCGCTGGGCGAGATCGGGATCGCGCTGGGCGTTCAGCGCAACAAGACCAACAACCCAGAAGAGACGTATGCCGCCAGCTCAACCTGGGTGGCGTGCAACCCCGGCATCGCGGTGCCCAATGGCAACTGTTCGGAAGTGAGCCGCGAACAGGCGGCGGCCGGAACGCCCTTCGCGCTGGTCCCCAATGCCGCGACGTACCGCCAGATCAGCGAGAACGACAAGCGCGACGCGATCTTCGGGGCGATCCAGTGGCGGCCCAGTTCGACGCTCGATATCAACCTGGACGTCCAGTATTCCAAGCGCAACTACGCCGAGAACCGGCGCGACCTGAACCTGTCGGAAATGCGCTATGGCCTGAGCAACATCGCCTATGACGAGAACGGCGTCATCACCCACCTCGAAGGGCGCACCTCGCTGGAAGCGGTGGGCACGCTGCTGGAGCGCGACGAGGAGTATCGCGGCGGCGGCTTCAACGTCGAATGGCGCCCCGCCGATCGGCTGACGATCAAGGCCGATGCCTCCTATTCGCGCACCGTGCGCACCGACGTGGAGCGCTCGGTCCGCCTGCGTACCGATCCGCTCGACATCTACGGCAACCCGACCGTAATCAACAACCAGCGCGTCGGTTATATCTACGACGTGGCGCCGGGCAGCTATGCGCCGACGCTCACCATCGACCCGCGCTTCGACGTCAACGACTATGCGCTGTTCAGCGATGACGCCCGCCTGCGCCGCGACGAACTGCAGCGCCGCAACCGGATCATCGCCGGCCGCCTCGATGCGACGTACGAGATGGACGGCTTCCTGCGCAGCGTGGCGGCAGGCGCGCGCTGGACCGAACAGACCTATTCGGACTACGACGACCGCGTCGAGATCACGCAGGACAGCCGCGCGGTTGACCGCGACGTCAACCTGGCCTGCCGCACCACGTTCCCGCAGAGCGACTACCTCTCCAACGCGCCGGGCAACCAGTTGTCGAGCTGGGCGACGTTCGATCCGGTCTGCCAGTTCCGCGAATACCTCGGCACCGAGGACCCGGGACGCAATGCCGATGTGCGCTCGGTCGCCAACCGCGACGTCACCGAGCGTACGCTCGCCGCCTACCTGATGGCGAACTACGAGAGCACGCTGGGCGACATGCCGATCCGGGGCAACTTCGGCGTGCGGGCGGTGCAGACGCGCGTGACCTCCAACGGGCTGCGCAGCGACCTGCAGGTGGTCAACAACCCCGACGGCTCGATCCGCCTCGTTGACAGCGGCGTGTTCGACACGGTCACCATCAAGAGCAAGTCGACCCGCCTGCTGCCCAGCATCAACGCGATCTTCGAACTGAAGCCCGACCTGCTGCTGCGCCTTGCCGGCTACCGCGCGATGTCGCGTCCCGCGCCCAGCGCGCTCGGCGCAGGCCGGACGATCCAGCTGGAGGACGGCACCAACTTCTCGTCGGTGGCCGATGCGATCAGCCTCATCACCGCCAACGGCTCGCCGCGCCTGAAGCCGCTGATGTCGTGGAACGCGGATGCCTCGCTGGAATACTATCTCAACAAGGATTCGCTGTTCTCGGCCACCGTCTACTACAAGCAGTTCACCGGCGGCTTCATTCCGGTGGTGCTGAACGAGGATTACTCGATCGGCGGGCAGAACTACTCGATCCCGGTCGTCCAGACCCAGAACAGCACGCGCAAGAGCCGGGTCTACGGGCTGGAAGTGACGCTGGCGAACCGCTTCACCTGGCTGCCCGCGCCGTTCGACGGGCTTGGCGGCAAGGTCAGCTACAACTACGCCAATTCCAATTTCAGGAACGAGGATATCCGCCTCGGCGCGGTATACGATCCGGAAACCGGCGAGACGACGCCGGGGATGATCCCGGCGGCGAACCTTTCGGGCTATTCCAAGCACGTGGTTTCGGGGCAGCTGTACTATTCGCTCGGCAAGCTGAACCTGTCGGCGATCTACAATTATCGCTCGAAGTATTATCAGGACTTCGTCGGCGGCAATTCACAACTGCGCTATGTGCGCGGGAACCAGACGCTGGACTTGCGCGCCTCCTACGACGTGACGCCCAATGTGCAGCTGCAGTTCCAGGCCGTGAACGTGTTCGACGAGCCCAAGATCACCGACATGCCGGTTCAGGGCAGCATCCGGCAGTACCACTATTACGGTTCGCGCTACTTCCTGGGCGTGCGCGCCAAGATCTGATGGCGGGATTGCCGGGGGCTGCAGGATTGGTCAGGCAATTGCCTAGCTTTGGCATGGAAGCTATGAGGCAGGCGTGACAACGAGAGAGAAGAATCGCCATGGCTGACAGGTTGTTCCAGGGCATCGCCGACCAGATCGTGGCCCTGATCGACGAAGGCGTGTTCCCCCCCGGCACCCGCCTGCCCGGAGAGCGCGAACTGGCCGAGCGGTTCAACGTCAGCCGCGTGACCATCCGCGAGGCGGCGATCGCGCTGCAGGCGATCGGCGTGCTGCGGATCAAGACCGGCTCGGGCATCTACGTGACCGAGCGGGCCGACCGTGCCGACGACGTCCTGCCCGCCGTCAGCGCGCTGGAATTGACCGAGGCGCGCGCTCTTTTCGAATCCGAGGCGGCGGCGCTCGCGGCGCCGGTGATCTCGGCCGAGACGCTGGCGAAGCTGGACGAACTGCTGGCGGCGATGGCGGTGGAGCAGGACGATGTGCGCTCCACCGAGATCGACCGCGAATTCCACATGACGATCGCCTCGGCATCGGGCAACGGGGCGATCACGCATGTCATCCGTACCTTGTGGCGGCTGCGCACCGAATTGCCCGAAGTGCGCCACACCCACGAAAGCGTCTGCCACCATGACGGCATGACCCGGCAAGACGAGCACGCCGCCGTCGTCGAGGCGCTGCGCCGCCACGATCCGCAAGGGGCGCGCGTGGCGATGCGCCAGCACTTCCAGCGCCTGCTCGGCTCGATGCTGGACGCGACCGAGGAACGCGCGATCTCCGAACTGCGCCGCAAGTCGCAGGAAAGCCGCGAACGCTTCCTGATGAGCGCCAAGATCGGCTGATGACGGGTCATATCGTCACCTTTGGCGAAGTCCTGCTGCGCTTCGCCACGCCTGCCGCGCGGCTGACGGTGCAGTGCGATGCGCTGGACATGGTCGTCGGCGGCGCGGAGGCCAATGTCGCGGCGGGGCTCGCCTCGCTGGGCCATGACGTGAAGATGCTTACGCGCCTGCCGTCCAGTCCCTTGGGCGACAAGGCGCGTGCGGCCCTGAATGCCGCCGGGATCGATACGGCTTATGTGGGCCGCGATGCCGGGCGGATGGGCCTCTACTTCCTCGAAAGCGGGGCGGGCTTGAGGCCTTCGTCGATCACCTATGATCGCGAGGGTTCCGTGTTCGCAACCTCCAAGGCGGACCAGTTCGACTTCGCCTCCGCGCTCGAGGGCGCCCGACTGCTCCACCTGTCGGGCATCACGCCGGCGCTCGGCCCCGGAGGCGTCGCGCTTGCGCAAGCCGCCGTCGCCGCGGCGACAAGCGCCGGCGTGCCTGTCTGTTTCGACGGCAATTACCGC
>NZ_ALVC01000276.1:0-5749 GCF_000293195.2 Sphingomonas sp. LH128 | reverse complement strand
CGCCAGGGCATGATGGGCAGCGCCAAGGCCCATTACGACGGCATCAAGGCCTTCTCCGAAACCGACCAGACCGAAGACCTGAAGGCGATCACCGTCCCCACTCTCGTGCTGCACGGCGATGACGACCAGGTCGTGCCGTACAAGAACGCCGGCGTACTGCAGGCCGAGATCCTGCCGAACGCGACGCTGAAAATCTACGAGGGCTACTCCCACGGCATGCTCACGGTGAACGCCGACACCATCAACCCCGATCTGCTCGCCTTCGTGCAGGGCTGATCCGAACAGGCTTCGCTCCGGCTTTTTCCATGATGGCCAACTCAGACGCCATCTCAGGAACAAGGGACACCCGGAGCGAAGAACAAACGTCCGAGGAGACCTCCGATGAAAGCCTACCTTCTCTCCATCGCCGCCGGGTTGCTGGTGGGTGTCGTCTACAGTCTCCTCGGCGTCCGTTCGCCTGCGCCGCCGATGATCGCGCTGGTCGGCCTGCTGGGAATCCTGCTCGGCGAGCAGATCGTGCCGCTGGCGAGCCGGTTCGTGACGAAAAACAACGTCGCGCAGTTCGTCATGACCGAGTGCCGCGATCACGTCCTCGGCCGCCTGCCCGGCGACGCCGATAAGCACGACGCATGATCTCGCGCCGCCACACGTTTCTGGGAGCGGCCGCCGCGTCGCTCCTGCCCCAAACTCTCGCGGCCCGAGCGGGTCGAACCAAGGACAAGACAATGACCGACACGATCATCATCAACGCCAAGGTGACCACCCTCGACCGTGAAAACCCGCAGGCAGAAGCGGTGGCTATCCGCGACGGCAAGTTCCTCGCGGTCGGCAGCGAGGCCGAAGTGCGCGCCGCCGCGCCCGAAGCCACTGTGATCGACGCCAAGGGGCACCGTCTGATCCCCGGCCTGATCGACAGCCACATGCACATCATCCGCGGCGGCCTCAACTTCAACATGGAGCTGCGCTGGGACGGCGTGACCAGCCTGTCCGAAGCGATGGCGATGCTTAAGAAGCAAGTCGACAACACCCCCGCCCCGCAGTGGGTGCGCGTGGTCGGCGGCTTCACCGAGCACCAGTTCGCCGAAAAGCGCCTGCCCACGATCCAGGAACTCAACGCCGTCGCCCCTGACACGCCGGTGTTCATCCTCCACCTCTACGACCGCGCGCTGCTCAACGCCGCTGCCCTTCGCGTGGTGGGCTACACCAAGGACACGCCGAACCCGCCGGGCGGCGAGATCATGCGCGACAGCCAGGGCAACCCCACCGGCCTGCTGCTCGCCCAGCCCAACGCGACGATCCTCTATTCGACGCTGGCCAAGGGCCCCAAGCTGCCGCCCGAATACCAGCTCAATTCCACCCGCCACTTCATGCGCGAGGTCAACGCGCTGGGCGTCACCGGCGTGATCGACGCGGGCGGCGGCTTCCAGAACTATCCCGACGACTACGACATCATCGAGAAGCTGCATCAGGACGACCAGCTGACCGTCCGCATCAGCTACAACCTGTTCACCCAGAAGCCGAAGGAGGAGCTTGCCGACTTCGCAGGCTGGGCCAAGCAGGTCACGCCGGGACAGGGCGACGACACCTATCGCCACAACGGCGCAGGCGAGATGCTCGTCTATTCCGCCGCCGACTTCGAGGACTTCCGCCAGCCCCGCCCCGACATGGCGCCGAGCATGGAGGGCGACCTCGAACCCGTCATCCGCCTGCTGGCGGAAAACCGCTGGCCCTGGCGCCTCCACGCTACCTATGACGAGACGATCGGCCGCGCGCTCGACGTCTACGAAAAGGTCAACGCCGACATCCCGCTGCAGGGCATCAACTGGTTCTTCGACCACGCGGAAACGATCAGCGACCGCAATATTGACCGCATCGCCGCGCTCGGTGGCGGCATCGCCGTGCAGCACCGCATGGCCTATCAGGGCGAATACTTCGTTGAACGCTACGGCGCCAAGGCGGCCGAGCGCACCCCGCCGATCGCCCGCATGATCGCCGCCGGCATCCCGGTAGGCGCGGGCACCGACGCCACCCGCGTCGCCAGCTACAACCCGTGGGTCTCGCTCTCATGGCTGGTGACGGGGCGCACCGTGGGCGGCCTCTCGCTCTATCGCGGCGACAACCGCGTCAGCCGCGAGAAGGCGCTGCGCATGTGGACGCACGAGAACACATGGTTCTCCACCGAAGTGGGCAAGAAGGGCCAGATCAAGGCGGGCCAACTCGCCGACCTCGCGCTACTGTCCGACGATTACTTCGCCGTGCCGGACAACGAGATCGTGCACATCCGCTCGATCCTGACGATGCTGGGCGGCAAGGTGGTCCATGGCGACGGTGACTTTGCACCTCTCGCACCTGAGCTTCCGCGCCCGATGCCCGACTGGTCGCCGGTCGCGACCTTCGGCGGCTACTACCAGACGCCCGAAGCCAAGCAGAAGCTGGCCTCGGCATGCGGTTGCGCCAGCAGCTGCGGCGTCCATGGCCACGACCACGCCGCAGCGCTTGGGGCCAACGTCCCGGCCGCCGATGTCCAGACGTTCTGGGGATCGCTCGGCTGCGGCTGCTGGGCCGTCTAAGCCGAAGTGTAGTTTTCCAGAATATAGAACAGACCGGACGATTTTATTCGGATCGTTGGGAGTTCGATCAAGTCTTAAACCGTTCTGGACCGGCCGCTGAACATGCAGCGGACCGGTTCCAGACGACGATGAAACTCGCCCCAAAGGAGCCCCCGATGAAGCGCTTCACTTTCCTGATCGCCGCCGCAGTCCTGACCTCCGCACCGGCCTATGCCGCCGAGACCGCCGACTATTCGGTCGGCGCGCAGTATGACACCACCCACGTCTACGTGCCGCAGGAGCAGTTCGACAGCTTCGTCTCCAGCTTCGTCGCCACCTTCGGCGGCACCACCAGCAAGCAGGGCGAGTTTCAGGTGACGCCGACCAAGAGCCTGACCAAATCGCAGCTGGTGCTGACGCCTTCGGCCACCGTCTCGGTGTTCGGCTTCAAGACGCCGATCCCCTATCCCTTCGGCGACGAGCGCACCGGCTACCTCGTCACCGACATCGACGCGGCGGTGGCCTCTGCCGTGAAGCACGGCGCGGTACGCCGCATCGCCACCTTCCCCGATCCGATCGGCCGCGATTCCTTGGTGCAGTGGCCGGGCGGCGTGAACATGCAGATCTACTGGCACTCTGCCAAGCCCAACTACGCACAGCTTAGCAGCGTGCCCGAAAACCGCGTCTACCTGACGCCTGACGCCGCCGACGCCTTTGTGAAGAGCTGGACCGGCTACGCCCACGGCAGGATCACCGCCGACGACAAGGCCGCCTCGGGCGCCGAGATCGGCGAGCCGGGCAAGACCATCCGCCGCGTTTCCATCGAGAGCGGCTACGGCAAGATGACGGTCTTTGTCTCCGACGGGCAACTGCCCTGGCCCTATGGTCGCGACATGACCGGCTACGCCGTGAGCGATCTTGCCGCCACGCTGGCTAAGGCCACGGCGGCAGGCGTCGAAACCCTCGTCGCGCCCAGCGAAGTCAACAAGCGTCAGACCGCCATCGTGCGCTTCCCCGGCGGCTATATCGCCGAAATCCATCAGGGAGCGTAAGCCATGGCGAGCCTGCCCCCGATGAACCGCACGCCTTCCATCATCGGGGTAGTGCTGGACTTCACCCCCACCGCCTTCTTCGCCCGGCTCGCATTGGTGAGCGCTTACCTGGTAGGCGGCATCGACAAGCTGGGCGACTGGCCCGCCGCGCTGGCGGAGCAGGCCCACTTCGGCCTGACCCCGCCCGCGCTGTGGGCCGCGCTGACCATTGCCGTCGAACTGATCGGACCGCTGCTGATCCTCTCGGGCCGTCTGGTCTGGCTGGGCGCCGGGATGCTGGGCGTGTTCACGTTCTTCGCCGCGCTGGTGGCGAACGCCTTCTGGGTCATGCCCGACGGCCCCGAGCGCTTCGCCGCGATGAACGCCTTCTTCGAGCACATGGGCCTCGTCGGCGGTTTCGTGCTGGTCGCGGTGCTGGCGCGCAGGGGGCAGGGCGATGCGTAAGTGCGTCGTTCCGGGCTCGACCCGGGACCGGTGGCTGTCTTCAGGCGCGCCTTTGCGGTGCGCGCATCCTGGTGAGCGCCGCCAGGCCAGCGGCCCCGGATCAAGTCCGGGACGACGGCGGCTGGCATGGTTGCTCCCCTTCGCCACGCTTCTTCCCCACACCGCCCTGGCCGCGCCGAAGGAGGCATGGGAAGCCCCGACCCTCACCGTGACCCGCTACGACGAGGACTGGTCAGACCTCGAAAGCGCCGAAAAGCGGGATCACCATTGGACCGGCCCGTTCAAGTACATCCCGCTAGGCGACATCGCAGGTGGCGAGGCCTGGCTCTCTACCGGCGTCGAACTTCGCGCCCGTAACGAGAACTATGCCGAGAACCTGTGGGGCGGCGCCGCCGCGCCTAACGACGGCTATGTCTGGCTGCGCGCCCTGCCTTACGCCGACCTGCACGTCGGCAAGCTGCGCGCCTTCGTCCAGCCGGTTTTCGCCACCTCGATCAGCGTCGCCCCCTCGCCCGGGCCGACCGACGGCACTGGCCTGGACCTGATGCAGGGCTTTGCCGAGGCCGACCTCGGCCCCGTCACCCTGCGCGCCGGGCGACAGATGCTGTCGCTGGGCAGCGAGCGCCTGGTCGGCACTCGCTATGGTCCCAACGTCACGCTCGCATTCGACGGCTTGCGCGCCAACGTGGCGGTCGGCAGCGCGAAAGTCAGCCTGCTAGCCGTGCGCCCGGTCCAGCCGGGCAAAGGCAGCTTCGACGACCGCACCTCTTCGCAAAAGGCCCTGTGGGGCGCCTATGCGGCGATGCCAGAGATGGATCTCTACTACCTCGGCTATCGCAACGACGCCGCCCATTGGGGAGACCGCAGCGGCGGTGAGACGCGTCACAGCATCGGCGCGCGATGGCACGCCGTACGCGGAGACTGGCACTGGAACGTCGAGGGCGTCTACCAGTTCGGACACTTCGGCGAAGGCGCCCGCCGCGGCGCGATCTCGGCCTGGACTTTGGGCTCGGAGTTCGGGCGCGGCTTCCCGCACCTGCCGTTCTCGCCGGACCTGACCCTGCGCGCCAACGTGGTCAGCGGCGACCGTCATCCCGGCGACAATCGCCTCGGCACGTTCAACGCGCTGTTTCCCAAGGGCAAGTACTTCGGCGAACTCTCGCCGGTCGGCCCCTACAACATCGTCAACCTGCACCCTGCACTGGGCCTGCAGCTTACCCCCACCGTCTCGGCGGGAGTGGCGGCTGCGGCCTACTGGCGCCAGTCGCGCAGCGACGGCATCTACGACATCCCCGGCAACCTGATCCGCGCGGCCGGGAACAGCCGCGCCCGCTTCATCGGCAAGGAGGTCGAGGCAACCCTCGCCTGGCAGGCCACAGCGGAACTGGAACTGTCGATGTCGGTCTCGGCCTTTGCGCCCGGCGCATTCATCCGCGACACCGGCACCGCGAAGACCATCCGTATGCTGGGCCTCGAAAGCAATTTCCGGTTCTGAGATCTTTTCCAGATCCTCGAACGTAACGAACCAATTTATTCGGATAAACCAGCAGGTCTTCGCCCGGTAGACCCTTCCGCATCACTCAGGAGATCGCATCATGTCTACCCCGCCCCCCATTTCCGCTTCTTCCGTTTCCGCTCCCGGCAAATCCGCCCTGCTGCCGTGCCTGCTGCTGTTGCTGTCCGCGACCACCGGCCTCGTCGATG
>NZ_ALVC01000275.1:0-7098 GCF_000293195.2 Sphingomonas sp. LH128 | reverse complement strand
GGACGCAGGCGCAGTGCGACGCCAGGTTCGATGTGGACATCGTCAGTTACATGAACGAGGTCGCGGCCTTTCTTGGAAAGGCGGCGACCACGCAGAACCAGTTCGATGCGCTGGTCTCGTTCCACTATAACACCGGCAAGATCGAGTCCTCGACGCTCGGCAAGCTTCACAAGGCCGGAGACTTCGCTGGTGCACAGGCCCAGTTCGGCAAGTGGATCTACAACGACGGCAAGCCGATGACCGGCCTCAAGAACCGGCGCGCGGACGAAGCGAAACTCTACGGGACAGCATGACCGACACGAAAACCCCCGCTCAGTTGATCGACGAACGCATTGCCGAACTCGGCGACTGGCGCGGGGAGGCGCTGGCAAGAGTGCGGGCCGTCGTCCACGCCGCGCTGCCCGAGGTGGTCGAGGAATGGAAATGGCGCGGCGTGCCCACGTGGTACGCGGGCGGCGGCATCGTCTGCACCGGGGAGTCCTACAAGGCGGCGGTCAAGCTGACGTTCGCCAAGGGCGCCTCGGTGCCTGACCCGGCGGGCCTGTTCAACGCCAGCCTCGAGGGCAACGTGCGCCGCGCCATCGACATTCATGAAGGTGACGCGATCGACGAGGCGGCGCTTTCGGCGTTGCTGCGCGACGCCGCCGCGTTGAACGGGGTTAAGAAGAAGCGCTGACAGCGTCCCTGCGAGGGGACTTCGACCGGCTGTGCCCGACCCTTCGACAAGCTCAGGGTGAGCGGGGAATGGGTAAACCTCTCGAACCCGGTCAGGCTGGAGCTTGTCGAAGCCCCCTCGGGACAAGCGGTAAGGTTCAGCCCGGCACCGCGCCCGTCTCCACGCCGGTCCTGTCGTGGAGGGCGAAGCGGTCGACGATGTCCGCGCTCGCCCGGTTGTAGCCGACCACCTCGACGCTGCGGCCGTCGCGCTGCAGCCGCTCGACCACCTTGTCCAGCGCGCCCACGCCCGAGATGTCCCAGAAGTGCGCGGCCGAGACGTCGATCACGATGTGCCCGGCCGCCGCCTCTTCCTGCGCCTCGTCCTGGAAGGCGCGGATGAAGCGGTCCACCGAGGCGAAGAAGATCTGGCCCGAGACGCGGTAGGTGGCGATGCCGTTTTCTTCGCCGCGCTCCACCGCGAACATGCGCTGGACTTTGCCTGCGAAGAATACGCCGGACAGCAGCACCCCCGCCAGCACGCCGAGCGAAAGGTCGCGCGTCGCCACGACGACGCCGACGGTCACCAGCATCACCACCGACGAGGTCGGCGGATGGCGCCTGAGGTTCGCGATCGAGGCCCAGCTGAAGGTGCCGATCGAAACCATCACCATGACCGCGACCAGCGCGGGCATCGGCACCCGGCCGACCCACGGTCCCAGCACGGCCAGCAGGAACAGCAGGAACGCGCCCGCGACGAACGTGGAGAGCCTCCCGCGCCCGCCCGAGGTCACGTTGATCACCGACTGGCCGATCATCGCGCAGCCGCCCATGCCGCCGAAGAGGGCCGCCACCACGTTGGCGCCGCCCTGGCCGACGCACTCCGCGCGCTTGTCGCTGTCGGTCTGGGTCATGTCGTCGACGATCTGCGCGGTCAGCAGCGATTCGAGCAGGCCCACCGCCGCCATCGTCAGCGCGTAGGGGGCGATTATCCGCAGCGTCTCGAAAGTCAGCGGCACATGGGGCAGGGTGAAGCTGGGCAGGCCCTCGGGCAGCTTGCCCATGTCGGCCACGGTATTGACCGGCAGGCCGATGCCGATCGAGATCGCCGTCAGCACCAGGATCGCCACCAGCGGCGAAGGCACGGCCCTGGTGACGCGCGGGAACAGGTAGATGATCGCGAGACCGCCCGCGACCATGACATAGGTCTGCCAGCCCACGTTGGTCAGTTGCGGCAACTGCGCCATGAAGATCAGGATGGCCAGCGCGTTGACGAACCCAGTGATGACCGAGCGCGAGACGAACTGCATCACGAGGTCGAGCCGCAGCAGTCCGGCGATGGCCTGGAAGACACCCATCAGGATGGTCGCGGCGAAGAGGTACTCGACGCCGTGGTCGCGCACCAGCGGGCCGACCAGAACGGCGACGGAAGCCGTCGCGGCCGAGATCATCGCCGAGCGTCCGCCGACGAGGGCGATGACGATCGCGATGGCGACCGAGGCATAGAGCCCGACGCGCGGGTCCACCCCGGCGATGATCGAAAAGCCGATCGCCTCGGGGATCAGCGCGAGGGCGACGACGATGCCGGCGAGGACGTCGCGGCGCGCGGTCGCGAAGTCGCTGAACCACTGCCGGGCGTAGCGGGCGAGTTTGTCTGACATGGAAATTCCACAACAAGGCACGATGGCAGGACCACGGGCGCCAAATGGGCGCTGAGGTTTCAGGTCATGTGTGATGTTGTCCGGCGGATCGGCGGCCGGAATAGCCACCCGGAATTGCACCGGGTCCTTGCGATTGCTGCCCTGTTAGAGCAGTGGGCCGTCAGTTTGCAAGGCTTGAGTGCCCTCCCCATGCCGGGGAGGGCAGGGTCCATCAAAGGCGCAGGCCCGCCGTCTCGTCGAGACCGGCCATGATGTTGAGGTTCTGCACCGCAGCCCCGCTCGCGCCCTTGCCGAGGTTGTCGAGGATCGCGACGAGGCGTGCCTGCGCGCCGTCCTTCGCCCCCAGAACGCGCAGGGTGAGGGTGTCGACAGGCTCCATCGAGGCGCGCAGCAGCAGTTCGTCGGGCTGGTCTGCCTCGACCTTCACGATCGTGCTGCCCGCGTAGAACTCGGCCAGCGCGGCGCGCAGGTCGTCGGGCGATCCGGCTTGCGGCATCATCGAGAGGTGCAGCGGCACTTCGACGAGCATGCCGCGATGGGCGGGCACCACGGCGGGGGCGAAGATCGGATCGTGGCCGATGCCCGTCTGCGCCTTCATCTCGGGCACGTGCTTGTGGCCGAGGGCCAGGCCGTAGGCGCGGAAGGCGATGTCGGTGTTGTCCTCGAAGCGCGCGATCAGCGCCTTGCCGCCGCCCGAATAGCCCGAGACGGCGTGACACACGTAGGGCCAGTCGGCAGGAAGCAGACGGCTGCGGACCAGCGGGGCGACGAGGGCGATGAAGCCGGTGGGGTAGCAGCCGGGATTGCTGACGAAACGGGCCTGCGCGACCGTGTCATGGCCGACGATCTCGGGAAAACCGTAAGTCCAGCCCGCCGCGACGCGGTGGGCGGAGGAGGCGTCGATCACGCGGGTACGCGCGTTGGCGATCATGCCGACGGCGGCCTTGGCGGCATCGTCGGGCAGGCACAGGATCACGACGTCGGCGTCGTTCAGCGCCTCGGCCCGCGCGGCATCATCCTTGCGCCTGTCATCGCTGAGCGTGATCAGCGAGAACTCGCTGCGCCCGGCGAGCCGGTCGGCGATTTCGAGGCCAGTGGTGCCCGCTGCACCGTCGATGAAGACGTTGGTGGTCATGCCGCTTCCAGATCCGAGAGAGCCACATAGCCGACCGCGCCGTCCTCGCCGAGCTGGCCCCAGGACCACTTGCCCGCGATGTCCAGCACGTTGAAGGTTTCCCCCGCAGGCAGGTCGGCGATGACTTCCGCATCGTCACGGCCGACGACGCGCAGGATTGCGCCGGACTTGAGCGCGCGCGGCATCGGCACGGCATAGTGCGGCACGAAGTAGCGGCCCGCCAGCTTGATGTGGGCAAGGTCGCCGCGCACGGGCAGGCAGCCGGGATCGGCGCTCACGCTGGGGCCGGTCATGGCCAGCATTTTCTGGGACCCCATGCCGTCCGTCTGGTCAGGGCGAGTATACGAATCCACAGATGCCAACGCGGGTGCGTCTCCAAAGTCAAAGATGGGCGCGCCTACCCGAGACACGGGATTCTTTCAAGCATAGCGCGCTTTCAGCATGTGCCATGCCGCGCGCAGGCCGAGCGCTTCGCCGCCCTTCGGACGGCCCGCCTTCGCGGTGGGGCGCCAGGCGAAGGTGTCGAAGTGCGCCCATTCCACGCCCTTGGGGACGAAGCGGTCGAGGAACAGCGCCGCCGTGCTCGCGCCCGCGAAGCCGCTGGACCCGGCGTTGTTGATGTCGGCGACGTCGGACTTGAGGTACTCGCGGTAGCCTTCGTGCAGGGGGAGGCGCCAGCACGGGTCGTCCACCGTCTTGCCCGCCGCGAGCAGGGCGTCGGCCGTCGCATCCTCGCGGGTGAAGAGGGCGGGGAGGTCGGGGCCGACCGCGACGCGGGCTGCTCCTGTCAGAGTGGCGAAGTCGATGATGAATTCAGGGCCCGCCTCACCCGCGCGGGTGAGCGCATCGCCCAGGATCAGGCGGCCTTCGGCGTCGGTGTTGCCGATCTCGACGGTGATCCCGGCACGGCTGCGCAGGACGTCGCCGGGCCGGAAGCTGTTGCCGGAAATGGCGTTCTCCACCGCCGGGACCAGCACGTGCAGGCGCACCGGGAGGTTGGCGCTCATGATCAGGCGGGCGAGGGCGAGGGCGTGGGCCGCGCCGCCCATGTCCTTCTTCATCAGCAGCATGCCCGCGGAGGGCTTCACGTCGAGGCCGCCCGAATCGAAGCAGACACCTTTGCCCACCACGGCGATGCGCGGGTTCTTCGGGTCGCCCCATTCCAGTTCGATCATGCGCGGCGCGTGGCTGCGGCCCGCGGCGCGGCCGACCGCGTGGACCATCGGGAAGTCGCGCTCCAGCACCTCGCCGCGCGTGACGCGGATCTCGGCGCGGAAGGCTTTGTGCAGCGCTTCGGCCTCGGCCTCCAGCTGGGCAGGGCCCATGTCTTCGGCCGGAGTGTTGACGAGGTCGCGCACCAGCATGACCGCCTCGGCCTCGGCAGTGAGAGCGGCGATCTGCGCGGGTTCGCCGGTCAGGAGCAGGCGCGGGCCGTGGTCCTCGGCGTCGGCCTTGTAGCGGTCGAAGCTGTACTGGCCGAGAATCCAGCCGAAGATCGCCGGGCCCGGCTCGCCGCCAGCACGGCGGTATGTCCCGGCGGGCAGTTTCTCGGCGAGTTTCGCCATGCACCAGCCGCCGAGCGTTCCGGCGTCGGCCACGCCTGCGGCCACGCTCCAGCCGTCACCCTCGGGGAGAATGACGTATTCCCCCGCACTTGCGTCGAAGCGGGCGGCCTCCAGCACGGCGCGCTGGGGAACGGTGAGGCCTTTCGTGAATTTCTCCAGTCCGTCCTTGTCGACGAGATGGATGGAGACGGCCTGCTGGCCGCGATCGGGCTGGATCAATGCGTTCTTGTCGCTCATGGCCTGATTCTCTAGCCTCCACCCGAGCCTGAGTGCGAGAGGAATTTTGATGCGATACTCCGGTATGGTTGTTGTTCTGGCCTTTGCCGCCGCTGCGTGCAGTGGATCGGGCGACAGCGATCCACAGCCGAGCGCCACGGCGGTTGCCAGCGAAGAGGCGCTGCCGATGGCCTCCACCGAAGCGCCCTCGGAAGCGCCCGCCGTGAAGGGGCGCTCGGAAAAGGAGGAGAACGACCTTTACGAGTTCGGCTATTCCTATCCCGACGCGGCGGCGGCGCTACCCGGCCTGCGGGCGATGCTCGACAGGAAGCTGGACGATACCAAGGGCGAACTGGTCTCCTCCGCACGCAGCGACAAGGCGGAGATGACCAAGGACGGCTTCCCCTATCACGCGCATTCGATGCAGGTGGACTGGAAGGTGGTCACCGACTTGCCGGGCTGGCTGTCGCTGTCCTCGGAGATGTACCAGTACAGCGGCGGCGCGCACGGCATGAGCGGGTTCGATACCCTGCTGTGGGATCGCGGCGCCGACACGGCGCGCAAGCCGATGGACCTGTTCACCAGCCAGGACGCGCTGCGCGATGCCTTGCGCACGCCGTTCTGCGACGGGCTCGACAAGGCCCGCGCGGGCAAGCGGGGCGAGCCGGTCCAGCGCGACAGCGGGCAGATGTTCACCGAATGCATCGACCCGACCGCGCAGACGCTGATCTTGGGTTCGACCAACCGCAAGACCTTCGATCGCATCGGCGTGCTGGTCGCGCCCTACGAGGCGGGGCCTTACGCGGAAGGCAGCTATGAAGTGACGGTGCCGGTGACGGGCAAGGTGATGGCCGCGCTCAAGCCGCAGTATCGCTCGGCCTTCTCGGTGAAACCCTGATCTCGCAATTTCACCCCGGATGCGCTATCTGGGGCGGATGACCGAATACCAGATCGTAGAGCCCGGCCAGGAAGCGCTGCTGCGCGACGGCACCATCAAGCTGCATGGCCCCGACGGCTTCGAGGGCATGCGCCGCGCCGGCGCGCTCGCCGCGAAGATCCTCGACGAAATCGCGCCGATGGTGCAGCCGGGCGTCTCCACCGCCGAGATCGACGACAAGGTGCGCGAACTGACCCTCGCGGGCGGGGCGGTCCCGGCGACGCTGGGCTATCGGGGCTATGCGCATTCGTGCTGCATCTCGATCAACCACGTCGTCTGCCATGGCATCCCGTCGGAAAAGACGCTCAAGGACGGCGACATCGTCAACATCGACGTCACCCCGCTGCTGGACGGCTGGCACGGCGACACCAGCCGTATGTACCTGGTCGGCGACGTGCCGCTGAAGGCGCGCCGTCTGGTCGACGTGACGTACGAGTGCCTGATGATCGGCATCGAGCAGGCGAAGCCCGGCAACCGCGTGGGTGACATCGGCGCTGCCATCCAGGCTTATGCCGAGGCGAACCGCTACGGTGTCGTGCGCGAGTTCTGCGGCCATGGCCTCGGCCGCCTGTTCCATGACGCGCCCGAAGTGGTCCATGCCGGTCGCCCCGGCACCGGCCCGCTGCTCAAGCCGGGCATGTTCATGACGATCGAGCCGATGATCAACCTCGGCAAGCCGCCGGTGAAGCTGCTGAACGACGGCTGGACGGCGGTGACCCGCGACAAGTCGCTCTCGGCGCAGTTCGAGCACTCGATCGGCATCACCGAGGACGGCTGCGAGATCTTCACCACCAGCCCCAAGGGCCTGCACAAGCCGCCTTACGCCTGACACCTCGTCATCCCGGACTTGATCCGGGACCGCTGGCCATGAACCGCCTCCCTTGCTGCGCGTGGCTGCGATCTATCGCCTCAAGATTTGCCAGCGGTCCC
>NZ_ALVC01000274.1:0-6651 GCF_000293195.2 Sphingomonas sp. LH128 | reverse complement strand
ACCGCCGCCTACAAGCTGAATGGCTATGCATGGTCGGCGACCGCCGAGTACCGCACCGGCCTCGGCAAGTTCGGCGGCACCGTCGCCTACCTCAACAACAACCACAAGAACGGCGCACTGACCGACGTGAACTCGGACGCATTCGAACTGGCGGCGCACTGGCGCGCCAAGTTCGGCCCGGTCAGCGCCTTTGCACGCGGCTCGGTCGGCACGGCCAAGTTCGACGGCGAGCGCAACTTCTACGGCGCCATCGGTTCGGAAACCGTGCGCCGCACCATGGACGCCAAGTGGGACGGCAAGTTCGTCACTTTCGCGGGCGGCGCGGCGATCGAGGGCGGCTCGCAGTTCTTCTTCTTCCGTCCGGGCGTGACGGTCGACTACGTCCGCCTGAAGGAAGACGGCTACTCCGAGACCGGCGGCGAGAAGCTGAACCTCACCGTCGCCTCGCGCACCAGCGACGAACTGGCGGTGAACCCGAGCATGACCGTGGGCATCGACTTCCTCGGCATGAAGGCACGGGACGAGAACTGGTTCCGCATGGAAACCGAGGGCGGCTGGCGCGAGATCGTCAATGGCGGCATCGGCTCGACCACCGCGCACTTCGAGGGCGGGGACAACTTCACGCTGGAAGGCGACGGCGCGACGAGCGGCTGGTTCGCGCGCCTGCGTGCGATCGGCGGCTCCTCGGGCTTCACGATGGGCGGCGAACTCTCGGCCGAGGATCGCCACGGCCGGGTCGATCTCGCGCTGCGCGGCTCCGTGACCATTGGCTGGTAAGGACAGGACGATGCGTGGACCACTCCTCTGCGGCATCGTACTGGGCGCCGGGCTGCTGTTAAGCTGCGCCCCCCGCGTGCGGCCCGGCGCCGCCTCCTCCCCCGCTCCGGCGGGGGAGGAATTGCGCATATCGCGCGGTCCGTGCTTCGGGTTCTGCCCGGTGTACAAGGTGGCCGTGACGCCCGCCGGACGCGTGGACTTCACCGGCGAGCGGCATACCGCCGTGCTGGGCCAGCGCGCCCATTCGGTCGGCCGCGCGACGTACGAGGACGTGCGCCGCGCCCTCGCGCCGATGCGTCCGCAGACCGGCGAGGAGCGTGCCCACGCCTGTACCGAGGCCGCCACCGACATGTCGAGCGTGACCATCGAGTGGATCGGCGCGGACAGCCGCCGCACCGCGCTCACGTACAACATGGGCTGCCGTTCGCCGGAAGGCTCTGCGATGGCACGCACGGTTGAACAGCAACTCGGCCGCCTCGGCGTCGAGGAATGGGCCGCGCAGAAGACCTGGCCGGGCGACAGCCGGGGCTGAGGTCTTCTCACTCGTCATTGCGAGCGCAGCGAAGCAATCCAGGGCAGCACTACGCCGCCCTGGATTGCTTCGCTGCGCTCGCAATGACGACGTGAGGGGAGCGTCCTCCCTGCCAGACAACGCGCGATTTACCTCCATCACTGCTGCTTTTTCACTGGCGTTGCGCGCGCGTGTAACTAAGTTACGCGCCATCGCCGGTCGTCCTGATCCGGCCGAAATATCCTGTCGCCCCCGTCCGAAAGGTCACGACATGCTTCGTTATGCCGGCAAGGCGCTCCTTGCGAGCGCCGCGCTTTCCGTTCTCGCCTTCTCCGCTCCCGTCTTCGCGCAGGACGCTGCGCCCGCAGCCAAGCCTGCGCTCGCGCCCTCGGCCGACTGGGGCAAGTTCGGCGTCCAGACCCAGTGGATCGACACTGGGGCCAAGCCGGGCGACGACTTCGACGCCTACGTCAACGGCGTGTGGAACAAGACGGCGGTGCTTCCCGCCGACCGCACCCGCTGGGGCTCGTTCATCGAACTGAGCGACCTTTCGGAAAACCGCGTCCATGGCATCCTCGACGATCTGCTTGCCGCCAACCCGGCGCCCGGCAGCGACGCGGCGCGTATCGCGGCGGCCTACAAGGCGTTCATGGACGTCGATGCAATCAACAAGGCGGGCCTCGCCCCGGCGCAGCCCTACCTCGCCGCGATCAAGGCGGCGAAGACCCCCACCGACATCGCCACGCTGTTCGGCAAGCCCGGCTATGCCTCGCCGATCGGCCTCTATGTCGGCGCCGACGACAAACAGAGCGACATCTACGCGCTCAATGCCAATATCTCCGGCATGGGCCTGCCCGACCGCGACTACTACCTGAAGACCGACGCACGCTCGATCGAACTGCGCGACAAGTACAAGGCCTACCTGACGTTCGTGCTCGGCAAGGCGGGCTACGCCGATGCCCCGGCCGCCGCCGCTTCGGTGCTGGCGTTGGAAACGCAGCTCGCCAAGGCCGACTGGGACCGTGCCGCCGCCCGCAACCCGGACCTCACCTACAACAAGGTGCCGCTCGCCGAATTCGAAGCAATGGGCTCGCCCGGCGTCGTCAAGGCGTTCCTGTCGGCCGTGGGCGCGGATAAGGCCAGCTACGTGCTGATCGGCGAGATGCCGCCGACGGCCGAGGAGTTCAAGGCCGCCGGGATCGACCCGACCAAGGCGGGCGACCAGTTCGGCCCCGGCATGCCGGCCGTCGTCAAGCTGATCGAGACCACCCCGATCGCCACCTGGCAGGCCTACCTCGCCGCGCACTTCCTGCGCGACAACGCCTCGGTCCTGCCCGGCGACATCGATACCGCCACCTTCGATTTCTACGGCAAGACCCTGAGCGGCCAGCCCGAGCAGCGCCCCCGCTGGAAGCGCGGCATCGCGGCGGTCGAGGGCATGGCGGGCGAACTCGTCGGCAAGCTCTACGCGGCGAAGTACTTCCCGCCCGCGCAGAAGGCGGCGATGGCCGACCTCGTCGCCAACTTGCGCAAGGCGATGGCCGCCAACCTCAAGGATCTCAAGTGGATGAGCCCGGTCACGCGGGTAAAGGCCGAGGAGAAGCTCGACGCCTTCACCCCCAAGATCGGCCAGCCGGACGTGTTCAAGACCTATGAGGGCCTGACCTTCTCGCCCACCGACCCGTTGGGCAACACCATGGCGGCGGGCAAGTGGCAGACCGCCTTCGACATGAACCGCATCGGCGGTCCGGTCGATCGCACTGAATGGGGCATGCTGCCGGAGACGGTGAACGCCTACTACAACCCAGCGATGAACGAGATCGTGTTCCCGGCGGCGATCCTGCAGCCGCCGTTCTTCAACCTCTCGGCCGACCCGGCGGTCAACTACGGCGGCATCGGCGCGGTCATCGGCCACGAGATGAGCCACGGCTTCGACGACCAGGGCGCCAAGTACGACGGCACCGGCAACTTGCGCGACTGGTGGACGCCGCAGGATCTCGCCGCGTTCCAGAAGCTGCAGGCGGCGCTGGCGGCGCAGTACGATGCCTTCTGCCCGTTCGACGACGGCAAGGATGGCAAGGCCTGCGTCAACGGCAAGCTGACGATGGGCGAGAACATCGGCGATCTCGGCGGCCTCAGTCTCGCCTACCGCGCCTACAAGCTCTCGCTGAACGGCAAGGAAGCGCCGGTGATCGACGGCGTCACCGGCGACCAGCGCTTCTTCATGGGCTGGGCGCAGGTCTGGCGTTCGAAGGTGCGCGAGGCGCAGGCGCGCCAGTTCCTCGTCACCGACCCGCACTCGCCGCCGCAGTACCGGGTCAACGGCATCGTGCGCAACTTCGACGAATGGTACAAGGCGTTCGGCGTGAAGCCGGGCGACAAGCTGTACCTCGCGCCCAAGGACCGCGTGCGGATCTGGTAAGGCGGAAGAAGGCCGACCCCTCCCGCAAGCGGGAGGGGAGCAGGTGAAGTACGCCCTCCCGCTTGCGGGAGGGCAGGGAGGCTTGAGAGCGAAGCGAACTAGCCGGACGGGGTGGGCACCGCCGCGCAGCGCCACCCCAACCCGTCTTCCACCTCACATTTCTGCAATGCAGCACGTCCCCGGTTGACTTGCCCGCCCGGTGCGGCATGACCTCCAGCTTATGGACCTGACCCTAACCGCGATCCTCCTCGGCATTGTCGAGGGCCTCACCGAGTTCCTGCCCGTCTCCTCGACTGGCCATCTCATCCTTGCCACCCGCCTGTTCGGCTATGATTCGAGCCAGTGGGCGACCTTCAACATCGTCATCCAGCTGGGCGCGATCCTGGCCGTGATCGTGCAGTTCTGGCGCACGTTCTGGGCCGTGGGCATGGGGCTGCTCAAGCTCAACCCCACCTCGATCCGCTTCGTGCGCAACGTGCTGCTGGCCTTCATCCCTTCGGCGGTGCTGGGCCTGCTGTTCAACAATTATATCGAGGGCCTGTTGGGCGAGCCCGCGGTGGTCGCCTGGGCGCTCATCATCGGTGGCATCGCGATCCTCGGCATCGAGAAGGTCGCCAAGCCCGGCCCGCTTACCGGCGTTTCGGAACTGCCCGCAGTCAAGTGCATCGGCGTCGGTTTCGCGCAGTGCCTCGCCATGGTGCCGGGCGTCAGCCGCTCGGGCGCGACGATCATGGGCGCGCTGTCGATGGGGATCGAGCGCCGGACGGCGGCCGAGTTCAGCTTCTTCCTCGCCGTGCCCACCATGGTCGGTGCCACGACTCTGGAACTTCTCAAGCACCACAAGGAACTGATGGCGGGCGCGGGGCCAGTGGGCTGGAACGAGATCGCGGTCGGCTTCGTCGTCTCGTTCATCGTCGCGCTGGTGGTGATCAAGGCGTTCATGGCCTTCGTCAGCAAATCCGGCTTCGCACCCTTCGCGTGGTATCGTATCGTCGCCGGCGCACTGGCGCTGTTCCTGCTGTCGAGGATCTGAAGACATGAGCAAAGAGGAGAAACTCGGCCGCAAGGATTACGAGAAGCTCCTCGAGCCGATGGAGGAGGAACTCGTCGGCATGGCGCGCTGGGCGCAGAAGAAGGGCGCGCGCATCGTCATCCTGTTCGAAGGGCGCGATACGGCGGGCAAGGGCGGCGCGATCAAGGCCGTCTCCGGCCAGCTCAACCCCCGCCAGTGCCGCACCGTGGCGCTGGCCGCGCCGAGCGAGCGCGAGCAGGGCCAGTGGTACTTCCAGCGCTACGTCGATCACCTGCCGGCCAAGGGCGAGATCGTCCTGTTCGACCGCTCGTGGTACAACCGCGCCGGGGTCGAGAAGGTGATGGGCTATGCCACCGAGGACGAGGTCGATGCGTTCCTGCGCCACGCGCCCACCTTCGAGAAGATGCTGATCGACGACGATATCCTGCTGTTCAAATACTGGCTCTCCTGCGATCAGGACAAGCAGGAGGAGCGCCTGCACGAGCGGCTGGACGACCCGCTCAAGCGCTGGAAGCTGTCGCCGGTCGATATCGCCGCGCGCGACAAGTACGGCGAATATACCAAGGCGCGCGAGGCGATGCTCAAGGCCACGCATACCGATCATGCGCCGTGGACGCTGGTGGACTTCAACGACCAGCGGCTCGGCCGTCTGACCCTGATTCGCGATCTGCTGGCGCGGCTGCCCGATACGAAAGTGGAAGCGCCCGAACTCGACCTGCCGCCGCTCGATGCCGAACCGAAGCGCGAGAAATTCGGCGTCCTGGAGCCGATAAAGCCGTTTCCGCTCTCCTGAGCATCACGCGAATCGGTGCCGCGCCCTTGACTTTGCGAGGCCAATCCAGCAAGGGGCGCAACCTTGAAGGGCGGCGCCTCGGTGTCGCCCCTTTATAGTTTTTCGTAACGCCGGCCTGCCAGGGCGGCTGCAACTTAGAAAGTACAGGATACCGCCATGGCGAAGCCCGCAACCGTCAAGATCCGTCTTGTCTCGACCGCCGACACCGGCTTTTTCTACGTGACCAAGAAGAATCCGCGGAACACGACCGAGAAGTTCAGCTTCAAGAAGTACGATCCCGTCGTGCGCAAGCACGTCGAGTTCAAGGAAGCCAAGATCAAGTAAGGTTCACGGTCGGTTCAAGGCTGTGGACCCAACGGGAAAGCCATGAACCACGTGACAAAAACCTTTCGATCCTGTGTGAGCGCGGCCGCTTTGGCCGCGCTTTCCGTGTCCGCCGCTCTCGTCCCCGCGCAGGCTGTCGCAGCCGCGCCCGATGACGCGAAACAAGTCGAGCAGGCCGTCGCGGCCTTGCGCGGCATCGGCACGATGAAGGCGGACTTCGTCCAGACCGACCGCTCGGGCCAGACCGTCAGCGGCGTGCTGACGATGAAGAGCCCCGGCAAGATCCGCTTTCAGTACCAGCCGAGCGCCAAGATGCTGATCGTTGGCGACGGCAGGGCGCTGAACTTCATCGACTACGAAGTGCGTCAGGTGCAGCGCTGGCCGATCAAGAACAGCCCGCTCGGCGCGCTGCTCGATCCCAGCCGCGACGTCGCGAAGTTCGGCAAGCTGATCCAGACCGGCAATCCGGGCGTCGTCAGCATCGAGGTGCGCGATCGCTCGCACCCCGAGTACGGCGTGATCACCCTGATCTTCACGCGCAAGGCGTCGGCCCCGGGCGGGCTGGAACTGACCTACTGGGTCTCGCTCGATTCGCAGAACAAGCGCACCACCATCAGCCTGTCCAATCAGCGCTATGGCGTCCCGGTGACCGACAACGACTTCCGCTGGAACGACCCGCGCCCGCGCAATCGTCGTTAAGAGCGTCTGGAAAATGCCTGCAGGGCATTTTCCACTGCGGCACCGGCCCACGCCCCCACCCGGCCTCCCATCAAGTATACTTCCGTGGGAGG
>NZ_ALVC01000273.1:0-5865 GCF_000293195.2 Sphingomonas sp. LH128 | reverse complement strand
GCGGCGGCGGCGTCGATGACCACCTTCACGCCGGTATCGCGCTGGAACTGCGCCCAGCGCGCCACGTCGATCGCGCGGCCATAGGCGCTGACCGGGATCACCACGCCGAACCGTTCGAGCAGAGGGTGATCGGCCAGCCGGTCCGGGTCGAGCGTCCAGCTCTCTTCGCAGACGTCGGCAAGATAGGGCTGGTAGCCGCACTGGCTCGCCCCCGCCGCCGTCGCCACGAACGTATAGGCCGGGCATACGGCGTAAGGGCGCTCCGCGGTCGCGGTCCCTGCATGCGCCATGATCGCGGCGACGAGCGCCGCAGTGCCGGAACTGGCGGTGACGACGCTGCCGTCGACCAGCCCGAAGGACGATTGCAGGCGCGTCTGCAACGACCTGACCAGCGGTCCCTGGTTGGAATACATGCGGGCCTGGTCGATCTGGCGCAGATAGGGCGCCACCGCATCGGTCGTGGGCAGGCGCGGTTCATAGGCCAGCAGGCGCCGGCGCCCTTTGGGCGCGAACGCCGTCAGCCGATGGGAAAGCGCGTCCGGCGCGGCGGCGTCGATCATGCGCAAGGGACCGAAATCCCCCGGCACATCGGGATCGTCGACCACGGGCGCACTGAGCGCGATGGGCTTGAAAAGGCCGATGACGGTATCTCCCTGTTTTGTCCGTTACGGCCGTACTGCCGGGTTGAGCGCGAACTGGCGGGCACGGCCGCTGCCGGATTCGCGGATCGTGCCCTGGTATGCGCGGCGGATCGCCCTGACCGCTGCGCCCGGGGTGACCAGCAGCGGCACCGCGAAAGCCCAGAAGCGCGGCAGCGCGAAGTATCGGCGCAGCAGGTAGAGCCCCGCCAGCAGAGCGTCGCGCGCTGTCGTGCCTTCGGTCTTGGCATTGACGATGCGAGCAATGACATGTGTGTCGAAGATTCGCCGGGCCATGGCGCGGCGGACGCGGGCATCGTCAGGGAACAGGAGCTGCGCGATCTCGTCATAGGCGCGCACATCGACTTTCAGCCGCTCCAGCCATCCGACCCGGCGCTTGAGCTGGTCGTTGCCCGACCGGAAGCCCACGCAGGGCTCCTCGACCACGCCCCAGCGGCCTCTCGCGCCGACCGCAAGGCCCGCGATGTAGACTTGCGAATAGAGGTTCGTCATCGCCCTGGCACGCGGATCGGCGGCCGCCGCCTCCCAATGGGTGCGCCTGATCAGCGTCGCCGAGATGAAGCCGAGCAGTTCCGCCAGATGGCTGAATGCCGGTCCGACCCCAGTGAAGCACTGGGTCCGCGGCATCTTCCTGATGCCCGTCATACGGCGCATCGTCACGTCGTAGTCGACCACGCCGACGGTGAGGGCGATGGCATCCGGCCATGCCGACAGCGCGGAGAGCACGCGGCGGATGCCGCCTCGCTCGATCCGGTCGTCGTCACCCATCAGCCAGACGTAGTCTCCCGTCGCGCGGGCGGCCACGGCGGCGATGTTGCCGTCCACCCCGACGTTGACGGGGTGGCGGAAGTACGTGAAGCGGGCGAGGCGGTCGGCATAAGTCGCAGCCACCGCCTCGGTATCGTCGGGAGAGGCATCGTCGCCGACCACCACTTCCACGTCCGCGCTGTTCTCTGCGAGGATGCTGTCGAGCAGTTCCGCCAGGCAGGCAGAGCGATTGTAGGTGGGAATGCAAATCGAAAGCGTCGGCATACGATTTCCAGAATGTGAGGCCGGGAATGTGAGGTTGGGCCTCCTGTGCAGGAAAATACATCATATGCGGCAACCGGCGTCCAGATGGGCGCGGCATTAGTATTACTGCGTTATTGTAAACAATGGCCGATTTGCAGGACTTGGGATTGATTGTATTGGTATCGAGAGCATAGTTTTCTCTCCCGATTTATCGGAATGCACAGGGCGCCGTGCGAGCGCGCGTGATCATTGTGTCTCGCCTTCCGGTAGCCGTCCGACACCGGGCTGAAAGGTGCGCTCGATCGCGATGCGGAAGGGCGCACGCCGGACGATGCGCACCTGCTGCGGGTCCAGACCCGCTTCGGCGAGCCTGGCGGGCCATTCGCCGGGCCGCATCGAGCGGGCGATGGAAAGCTGCCCGTCCTCGCGCACGATGCGGTGGACGCCCATGACACGGGCCAGCAGCGGGAAGCCGTAATAGGCGAAGCGGTGGCGATGGAGATCGCAGATCAGCCATCCCCTGCGCGCCCTGATTTCCATGTGGCGCAGGAAGCGGCCAAGCTGATCGTCGCTCATGTGATGGGCGACCTGGCTGCTGACGATGAAATCGAAGCTCTCGGGCTGGTCGGCATAGTCGCCGGTGCGGTACTCTACGCTCAGCCCCGCCGGTGTCGCTGCGCGGGCGAGACCCTCGCTGGCGGGATTGAGGTCCACGCCCACGAGCGTCGCGGTGATCCCCCGCCCGGCCGCCCATTTCGCCACCGTGCGCAGCAGGTCGCCATGGCCGAAACCGACGTCGAGCAGGCTGAACGAGCGGGCCTCGCCGAGGGCGCGGTTCAGGAACGCGGTCGTCGAACGGGTGGTGAAGGTCCAGCGGTTGACCCGCGCCAGATCGCGCAGCACCTCGGCATATATGAGCGGGTCGAGGTCCGATGCATCCATTTGCTCTTCCCGGCGTGACCGGGTGGACAGGTCGTTCACTGAACCACGATCTCGCCGGTCATGCCGAACGTGCTGTGCATGAGGTGGGTGCAGCGCACCTTGTAGCTGCCGGCGGCGGGCGCGACGAGATGGACGTCGATGCTCTGGCCGGCATCGAGCGATACCTTGCCGCCGGTGATCCTGGCCCGGTCGCCGTCCATGACCTGCGCAGCCGCGAAGAATTCCCGGGCCGCGAAATCATGGCCGCCCGACGACACGTTCGTCAGGTGCAGGTCGTAGGTCTGGCCCTGCTTCATCGTGATGGTGGAAGGCGCGAACTTGAAGCTGGAAAGCTCGACGGCCAGCGTCTCGGCATGGCTCCAGTCTGCTGCGGGCGGACCACCTTGCGATGCCGCTTCCAGCGGCGCCAGCATCAGGATGGCGACGGCGACCAGACGAACATCGGTCATGCGAAAGGCGATCATGTTCCCATCTCCGGAAAGCCGGTCGAGTATCTCACCTTTCGAGGCCGGATTGAAGCGATATCGCTGTTGTCTTTCGAGACTTGCCGGGGCTGGAAAAAGCGCGCAGTCTCACGAAGATATCGCGTGGGGCCGGCACTCCAGAGCCAGCCAAACCTTCACGCCGCGACTGAACCTGCTTCAAGGAGAAACGTGGATGACCTGCGACGATATTCTGGCCCTGATCGCGCAGGAAACAGGACTTCCGATCGAACGGCTTCAGCCTGACGAGACGCTGGGCACGCTCGACATTTCCTCCATCGATCTGGTTTCCATGCTCTTCGAACTTGAGGACCGTTACGGGATCGAACTTCAGCCGGAGGAACTCACACGGGAGATGACCTTGCGGCAGTTGTTCGACCGCATCGGTGTTCCCCTGCCTCAATGACGGCCGCGCAATGAGAACCCGCGTGCTGGTAACCGGCTTGGGCTGCGTGAGCGGGCTCGGGCGCGGCGTTGCTGCAAACTGGGAGCGCGTGCGGCAAGGCGACGGTGCGATCCGCCCACTCCAGCCGCCCGCGCCCGACGGCATCGCGGCATGGGCGGATGATGAGACCGGCGCACCCTCCCTGCTCGGCACCGTCGATCCGGAGCGGTTGCGGCGGCTGGGGAAGCTCGACCGGCTTTCCGCCTTCGCGCTCGAGGCGGGACTTGAGGCGGTGGCCGATGCGGGCCTGCTCGAACACCCGTCGCTGGCGCGGCGAAGCGCCATCCTCCTCGGCTGCGGCAGCGGCGGGAACGCCACGATCGAGACCGCCTACGAGCGGCTGTTCGGGGCGGGGCAGCGCAAGGTCCATCCACAGACGATACCCAGTTCCATGGTGGCGGCGCCGGCTGCGCAACTGTCCATGCTGCTCGGCGTGCATGGGCCGGTGCTGACGTTCTCCGGCGCCTGCGCCTCCTCGGCGCAGGCGCTTGGCGAGGCGATGCACATGATCCGTGCCGGGCGAGCGGACGTCGTCATCGCTGGCGGCGCAGAGGCGTGCCTGACGCGCGGTTCCCTCACGGGCTGGCAGTCTCTCGGCGTGCTGGCGTCCGATACGTGCCGCCCCTTCTCGCGCGATCGGCGCGGCATGGTGCTGGGCGAGGGCGCCGCGGTGCTGGTGCTGGAGAGCGAACGCCACGCGCTGGAGCGCGGCGCCCGGATCCATGGCGAACTGGCGGGCTACGGCGCATCGAGCGACGCCTCCCACATGACCGCGCCGGACGTGGAGGGCATCGCCGCCGCCATCCGCGCCGCGCATGAGGACGCCGGTATCGGATTCGACACTTCAGCGCTCGTTTCCGCGCACGGCACCGGCACCGCGCTGAACGACCCCGCCGAAGCGGCCGCGATGCACCGGGTCTACGGCCCGGCGCTGGCGCATCACCGGGTCATCGCGACGAAATCTGCCCACGGCCACATGATCGGCGGCACCGGAGCCATCGAGTTCCTGCTCGGCCTTGTCGCGCTTAACGAAGGAATCGCCCCTCCCGTGCTCAATCACCTCGGTCCCGATCCCGACTGCGACCTACCGCTCGTCCTTGCAGCGCAGGCGTTCGCGCCGGAGGTTCTGGTATCGAGCAGCTTCGCCTTTGGCGGGCTCAACGCCGTGTTGGTGGGCCGCCGCGCATGACCACAACGATCGCCCGCATCAATCGCATCGGCACCGCCAATCCGCCGTTCGAGGTGCACGACGCCTTCCTGCGCTTCGTCATATCCGGCATCGCTGACGAGCGCACGCGCCAGGTGTTCGAACGCATGGCCGCGCGTTCGGGGATCGAGCGCCGCTTTTCCTTCCTCGAGCCGGTGACGCTGCAGGACGGCACCGTCACGGACACGGAAGGCTTCTACGGCAGCGGCCCATGGCCATCGACCGGCAGCCGCATGGAGCGTTACGAGCGCGATGCGCCGCGCCTTGCGCTCGATGCCATTGCGGCGCTCGGCCTCGATATCGCGCGGGAGGGTATCACCCATCTGATCGTCGCTTCGTGCACCGGGTTCATGGCGCCCGGCCTCGACCAGGCCATCGTCGCGGGGGCGGGGCTCGATCCGGGCGTGGAGCGCACCGTGGTCGGCTTCATGGGCTGCTACGCGGCGGTGAATTCGCTGCGGCTGGCACATCACATCGTCCGGTCCGAGCCTGCCGCGCGCGTCCTCGTGGTGACGCTGGAACTGTGCAGCATTCATTTCCAGCGCAGCGACGACCTGCCGAGTCTGCTTGCGATGCTGCTGTTCGGCGATGGCGCCGCTGCGGCGCTGGTGACGGCGGAAGGAGGCGGCATCGCTTTACAGGACTTCCGGGCAGTCACCATCCCGGACACCGCCACAGCCATCACCTGGAACATTCGCGATCAGGGGTTCGACATGCATCTGGGCGGGGAAGTGCCCGCCCGCATCGCGGCCGCGCTCGCTTCCGAGGCGAAGCGCGGGGACGAGCACGGCCTTTTGCGCGGCGGATCGCCGGACGACTTCGCGCTGTGGGCGGTCCATGCGGGCGGGCGCACCGTTCTCGACGCGGTGGAGCAGGGGTTCGGCCTCGGCGCCGAAGCGCTCGCGCCTTCGCGATCGGTGCTGCGTGATCGGGGCAACATGTCGTCCGCGACGCTGATGTTCATTCTGGCGCAGATGCTGTCCAGCGGCGCGCAGGGGCCGGGTCTGGCGCTGGCCTTCGGTCCGGGAATGGCGGCGGAGAGCTTCCGCTTCACGATCGAGGACTAAGGTGACCGATGCCCTGATCCTCGGCGGCGGGCTGGCGGGCAGCGCCGCCGCC
>NZ_ALVC01000272.1:0-22107 GCF_000293195.2 Sphingomonas sp. LH128 | reverse complement strand
CGACCGGCATCGCGCAGTTCGTCGCTGAGAGCATCGTGTTCGGCATCGAGGGCCTGCCAGGCTTCTTCCTCGATTTCCTCGTCGTCCATCTCGAGGCTGACGATGCTGAGGCGCGCTTCGATTTCACTGATGCGAATGGTCTGCGCCTCGGTGAGCGGAAGGCTCGGCAGGTGGACGTGGAACAGGCCGCGTGCAGCTTCCCAGGTGGAGTTCGAGGCAACCGGACGAATCCAGGCGAGGCCGCGTTCTTCACCGATGCGCTTGGCTTCGGCCTCCATGGCGGCCGCCGCGAGGGCCTGCGCGATCTCGGGGTTGGTCCAGCGATCGCCGTTGTCACTGAACAGGTCGCGATCGACGGTGCCGCCTGCGGCCACATAGGCTTCCTCGCCGACGAGACGCGCGACGGGATCGGTCGACTTCATGGACTCGTTGGCGATGACGCGGCGGATGGTGTCGGCGCTGGCGTGGTAGCTGTTGGCGCCATAGCTGTTCCAGACCATCAGCTGGCGCTCATGGCTTTCGGTCGAAGCATAAGCCTTGGCCATGTCGAGCGTCATCGCGCCCGATTTCAGAGCCTCGAAGATCGGCTCGGCGAGATTGGCGAGGCGCAGGCGGCCTTCGACGAAGCGGCGGGTGATGCCGAAACGCTTGGCGACAGCGTCGATGTCGCCGCCCTGGCCGAGGCAGTGCTGGAAGGCGCGGCATTCATCGGCAGGCGACATATTGAGGTGATGGAAGTTTTCAGCGAGCGAGGCTTCGGAAAGCTCGTCGTTGCCGCCGGTGAGGATGAGGACCGGTACGTCATATTCGGCTTCGTTGATCTCGCCGCGCTCGGCGAGCAGCTTCAGGGCACGAAAACGGCGGCTGCCGGCGATGACACCGTAGGAACCGCGCGGCTTCTTCACCGAGGCTACGACCAGGTTCTGCAGGATGCCGCGCGCGGAAATGTCGGCGGCGAACTGTTCGATCAGGTCTTCGCCGCGGGTGCGCACGTTAATGTCGGACAGGACCAGCTTCGCGAGCTTGACGGTCTGGATCATGGTAAAACACCTTCTTCTCATCGTCCGGCCAATTCACGGACACCCTTCCTCTTCCCCCTCCTCTCCTGACCGACCCGGCTGCATCGGGGCTCGGGCTCGATCAGGATGAAGAGGCGAAGAGGGTCAGGAGGGTTTGAGGATCTCGGAGATGATGGCTTCGGCCTGCGCGACGGGGATGAAGACGCGGGTGCGGTACTGGATGATCTCGGTGAAGGCGCCGAGCGACTTGAGCCACGCAAGCTGCGATGCCGGGGCGTCGACGATCTCGACACGCGGGTTGCCGTTCACATGCGAGCGCTTGAAGGCCATCGGGAACGGGCGCGTCACCTGGACGCTGCGCCCGGCGAGGACGGCATTGGTGATGGCTTCGACGGGCATCTCCTCGCTGCTCGCAAGGCCCAGCTTGGTGAAGAGGTCGACGATGCTGTGCTCGAAGACGATACGGCCAAGCCAGCTGTTGCCATTCTTGTCGACGATCCGGTTGACCGCGAGATGATCGGAAGGCAGCGCCGACCAGATCGGCAGGAGGAGGCCGGTTGCGAGGCGCACCGTCTCGGTGTCCAGCTGCTCGGCCGCCTCATTGACTTCGGCCTGCCACTTTGCCCGGAAGGTCTCTTCGTCGATCTCTTCCCATGCCGTCTCGAACAGATCCGCCTCGCGCATGGATTTGCGGCTGCAGGGCCGCTGCAGCTCGATGCGAAGGATCGGCTCGCCCTCGTCGTCCATCCAGGCGTTTGCCCGGCTGCGCAGCGCGACCCGGCCCGACTTCGCATTCATGACGAAAGCCGGGTTGTCGCGCCAGCGGACCATGTCGAGGATGCGCTCGAGCGAAATCGGGTTCTTGCGCCGTGCGATCTCGATGGTGAGAAGGTGCGTGGTGGCGCCGGTGCCGGCATCGGTCCGCAGGATCGTGTCGCTGATGACGCGGGCGCTGTCGGCCGTGATTGTCTCGACACCGACATCGAGAGTGCCGGCCTCGCGGGCGGCGGCGACGCGGGTTTCAACGAGGGTGAGGTATTCCTCGAAGATCTTGTTCTGCAGCGCGATCGGCAGAGCCAGCAGGCGATTGAGCCAGCGCTGGATCGGCGGCAGGTCTTCCTTCAGGACGCCGTCGCCCTCGGTGATCTCGAGCCCGCTCAGGTCAACGAACTCGGTCATGTTGGTGCTCTTGAGCTTGCCGAGATAGAGAAGGTGGAACCACGACACGAGGGCATCTCGGGCGTAATCGCTCTCGAGGTTGTCCGCGGGATCGAACAGGCCCTGCCCTCCGGTCTGGCGCTGGCCGCGTGTGAGGGCGCCAAGGCTGTCGAGGCGCCGCGCGATCGTCGAGGTGAAGCGCAGCTCGCCCTTGCAGTCGGTGGTGACGGGACGGAACAGCGGCGTCGATGCCTGATGGGTGCGGTGCGTTCGGCCGAGCCCCTGAATGGCCCGGTCAGCGCGCCAGCCCGGTTCGAGCAGAAGATGGGCACGCCGGTCTTGGTTCACCGCATCGAGGCTGGCATGATAGGACCGGCCCGTGCCACCGGCATCGGAGAAGACGAGCACCTTCTTCTGATCGTTCATGAAGGCGCTGGCCTCGGCCTGACTGGTGCGCGGCGTTCGTGTCTCGACCTTCTGGCGTCCGTCCGGGCCGGTGATCAGGCGCTTGGATCGCCCGGTGACTTCGGCGATGCGATCGGGCCCGAAATGTTCGATGAGCGCATCGAGGCCCGACTTGATGGGTGGCAGCGCGCACAGATGCTCGATCAGGTTGTCGCGTGCGGCCGTGGCTTCGGGATTGTGGACCGGGTTGCCGTCCTCGTCGCGCATGGGCCGGGAATGGAGGGCGCCGGTGTCGTCCTTGAAGACCTCCATCTGGTGGGTCGGGAAGGCCCGCTTGAGGTAATCGACAATCTGGTCGGTAGGCGACAACTCGATCTGCGGCTCGGCGCGTTCCTCAGCCGTCATCTCGGAGAGACGCCGGTCGAGGATGGCCTCGGCCGTCGTCACCAGCTGCACGACCACCGAATGATCCTGCTTCAGGTGCCCCTCGATCGCCGCGATCACAGTGGGCAGCTTCATCGAAAGCAGCACCTGTCCGAAGAAACGCTGGCGCGTCCCTTCCAGACGGGAGCGGGCGGCAGCCTTCGCGCCCGAGTTCAGCGTCTTGCCCTCAAGGGCGTCGACCACGTTTGTCGCCTCGAGCGCGGCGGCAAGGTTGGTGTTGATGACCTGCCATGCCCGGCAATAGGTGTCGTAGATCTCGATCTGGGCAGGCGTCAGTTCGTGGCGCAGCACTTCGTATTCGACGCCCGCGAAACTGAGCGCGCGCGCCGTGTAGAGCCCGAGCGCCTTCAGGTCACGGGCCACCAGTTCCATCGCGGCGATGCCGCCCTGACGGATGTTGGAGATGAAGGATTCCCGGTCGGGGAAGGAGGTTTCCGGGCCCCAGAGGCCGAGGCGCACGGCATAGGCGAGGTTGTTGACGTCTGAAGCCCCGGTGGCGGATGCATAGAGCACGCGCGCATCGGGAAGATGGTTCTGCAGAAGGACGCCGCAGATGCCCTGCTGAGAGCCTTCGGTCTTGCCAAGGGCGCCCTCGCCGCCCGCGACACCGCCCATTTCGTGGGCTTCGTCGAAAGCGATCACGCCGTCGAAGTCGGGGCCGGCCCAATCGAGGATCTGCTGTAGGCGCGTTGCGTCAGAGCGGCCCGATCGCAGCCCCGGATACGTGACGAACAAGGTGCCCTCTTCGAGCGTGATGGGCTGGCCGATCTTCCAGTTCGAGAGCGGCTGCACGTCGGCCGACAGCCCGCCAAGCGCGGTGACGTCCCGGCGGATGTCCTCGAGAAGGGGCTCGTTCTTGGTGACGAAGATGTGGCGGCGGCGGCCCTGCAGCTTGTTGTCGAGGATGCAGGCGGCGATCTGCCGTCCTTTGCCCGCGCCGGTGCCGTCGCCCAGGAAGAAGCCCTTGCGGTACTTGCGGCCTTCGGCATCGACAACGAGACCGACCCCTTCCTTGGCCGGTTTGAAGGTGCCCGGCAGCGTCTGGTTCCAGGCGTGGCCTGCATAGACGACGGTTTCGAGCTGGGAAGAGGAGAGGAGCCGCTCGCTGACGGTGCGCTCGGGCAGATGGGGGACGTGATCGGGGATCGGCGCCGGGATCGAGCCCATGGCGACCGACTCAACGAGCGCGGTGGGGTGCTCTCCTGCAGCGTCGAAGACGATGCGGCTTGGCCGGTACGGCAGGTAGACGCCGACCTGCTGCGCCAGCGGTGCCGGGGTGTCCAGCTTGCGATAGCCGACGGGCAGGACCGCATTGGCCTTGGGCGCGTGATAGGGGCGCGGCGCGGCCACCTTGGTCTTGCGCGCGGCGCCGAACAGCGAAGTCGGCTTCGCGGGCGCGACGCGAGCGGGAAGACCGGCGGCGGGCTGCAGCTTGATGCGTGCGGGGATTTCGACGGCATCGAGGAAGTCGAGCACGGCTGCGCGCTCGATGACGGCAGGCATAAGGTCGCCGGCGATCTTGTCGATGACATAGAGGCGAACCGCAATGTTGGTGCCGTGCTTGCGATAGCAGTGCTCGAGGCGAAGCGAGGAGCGTACCGTGCAGCCGCTCAGGATCGCTTCGTAGGCAGTGAGAAGCCGCGCGCAGGGCGTGAACCAGTCGGGCATGATGGCAACGACGCGCCCGCCTGGGCTGACCCGCTTGATTGCCGCCTGCAGATGGCGCAGCGCCGCCAGGTCATCGGCGCCGCGGCCGATGCTGCGCGAGAACGGCGGGTTCATGAGCACGACGCTTGGACGCGGGAGATCCGCGTGAAGGGCGACCAGCGCCGCGCCATCATGGCCGGTGATCGTCGCATCGGGGAAGATATGCGCGAGCCGTTCGCGGCGCCGCGGGTCGATTTCGTTGAGCTGAAGGATGCGGCCGCGCGGGGCCTGGGCGATCAGAAGGCCGTTTCCGGCGCTCGGCTCGAGCACGACATCGTCGGCGCCGATCGACGCGAGCATCATGGCCAGCGCCGCAATATCGGCGGGTGTCGAAAACTGCTGCAGCTCGATCTGTTCCTCGCTGCGCACGGTCTGCGTCGGCAGGCGCTGCATCAGCCCGCACGAAATGGCGATGTCTGCAGGGGCGTTGATGCGATGGCCGTCGCTGGCGAGATGAAGGGCAAGGGCATGCTCGAGCATCTCGAAGCTGTCGCGCTGGGTCCAGCGCCCATCGGCGTCACTGCCGCCGAAAGCCTGCACCATGGCTTCATTCAGCTGGCGGCGGGTAATGGATGCATCGGTGGCGAGTAGGGCGGCGATCGTGCGCGCTGCCGGCGCATCATTGATGTGCGTGAGATCGAGAAGGTCGCGCATGAGGGTCTCCTTGGGCTCTCTGCCGAACGGCAGATCACCCTTCCCCTCCCCCTCCACTCTTCTGCGTCTCGATAGCTTCGAGCGCCTGGGCCCAATCCTTGAAGCCCTTTGGGAAATCGACCCGGATCACACGGTTGTCATGGGCGTAGCGGTGCGATGCCCGGTTTACCGCCCGGCGCCCCGCCGTGTCGTAATCGCCCGCAAGGATCAGTTCGGTCACGCTGTCGGGGATCGTCACCAGGCCGAACCGGCGCGAGCCGAGGGTCGCCCAGCACGGAAGGTTGTTGATACGGCTCCAGGCTCGAGCGGTCTCGAAGCCTTCGGCAAGCCCGATGGTGGGGCCGATACCGCCACCGCGCCAGGCGCCCATACCGAGTGAACCGATCGTCGCCTTGGCGGTGTATCGCGCGGTTTCAGGATCGAGGAAGATCCGCTGCAGGGCGACAAGCCGCTGGCCTTCGCGCACCGCGACCAGCAAGGCGGGCTTGAAGACGGTATTGGGCTTTGCGCCATGCGGGCAGCGCGGATGAAAGCGGACGTCACCGGGAACGGGAAGCAGGAATCGCGAGCCCAGATAGCGTTCACCGAGCGTACCCGGGACGGACTGCGCCTGCGACCAGAGCCGCTCGATATTCGCGGTGCCGGCCCGCACATTGTATGGCGGCGGCTCGTAATGGCGCGTGATGGCGATGCGATCGAGTTCGCGCAGCACGTCGATGGAATCGCAACCGGCAAAGCAGGTCACGAGGATGCCGCGATCCCCTTGCCGGAGGGACAGGCTGGGCTCGTGGTCATCATGGGCCGGGCAGCGGCACATGGCCCGGGTTCCATGCCAGGTGCCGCGCAGGGTGCCGACGATGTCGATGAGCTTCTGCGAGGGGCGGCGGGCGACGATAGTCATTGGTCGTTGCCCGGCTTGGCCAGCGGCATGACGCGGGTGATCGCATAAATGGCTTCGCTGTTCTGGAAATAGGAGGCCACCGCCCGATCGTCGTCAGGATGGGCAGGCAATCCGATACTGGCGGAGCGGGCGCGCACATAGTCGACCAGCGCGCTTTCGGCCGCCGGCTTGCTGGGGTGAATGTCTACGATGTCATCAGATCCCGGCTCGCTGATGAAGAGAACAAAGCGTTCCATGGGGAGTTACCTCCATGACGCAGATGCGCGGTAAGGCAGCTGCTTATGGTTGAAGGGCGTTTGGCCGATCTGCTCGGTCCACTCCCTCTCTTCCCTCTCCACTCTTGCCGCATTTGTCTGTGAAAATACTTGATAGTCCAACGATATTATCGATTTACCTGTAAGAATGTAGGTTTCGGAATCGGATGCCCTGGTAGAAAATTACAGGTATAGCGGAAGGATAGATGTCACAGTTCACGCCTCTCGAGATCGCCAACTGGATGGCCATTTACCTCGCAACCAGCCTGTGCTGTTCGATTGCCATGGTCCTGTCGGTCTCGGTCGCGCTGCACGGCATCTGGAACGATCGGATCTGGCAGGACGCGCGCAGCGTCAAAGGTGCTGCGTTGCTGCTGCCCCGGATATGGTGGCGCTGGCAGAAACTCTATCTGCTCTCGACGCCAGTGACGCTTGGCATCATCGGATATTTTGCGGCCAGCCTTTCCTGGCGCTGACGGCCTCAAAGGCCGAGCCCTCGAAGAAGCGCGCGCCGTCCCGTGTGAGCGTCATCGTCCTGCCGGTCGATGGTCACGATTTGCCCAAGATGCGCCATGCGTGGATGCGTGATGGCCTTGCTCGCCTCGTACTCCTCGGTTCTGAAGCCCATGGCCTCGACGACAAGATTGCGGATCTCGCCGGTCTCGCGTGATCTTGCCTCGATCAGGAAATCCGGGCGACACGGCCCATCGGGTGTCAGCGTGTCGAAAACCGGTTTGTCGATCGCGAGGTCGATGCCGCGGCCGTGCAATTCCTGCTGGGTGCGCAGGATGGTTCGGAAAACGTCGCGCTCGAAATCGGAATCGACCGGCGCGAACAGGCGCCCATTGAGGATGGGCTGGGCATAGGCGCGCAGCGGCGCGTATCCTTTGGCCTCGGGATATTTGCCGACGACGATGATGACCAGGAACGGACCCGCAATCGGGTTGCCGCGCACCGATGGCGACTGGATGCGGTTAGCGATCGTCACGGTGTCGCCGTCAGGCAGCGTGATTTCCTGTCCATGAATGCCCTTGGCATAGAGAAGGACAAAGCCTTGCGGCGCATGGTCGCGGGGCCATCTGTCCTCCAGCGCGCGCAGCGTGGCGTAGACGGCGCGCGCCTGCAGGGGCTTCGGGTGGGTCCAGAAGGCTTTCTCCAGCTGGATTCCCGGCGCGATCTCGATCAGCCCCGCCGCTCTGGTGAGCGCCGCGAACTCATGCCGGATCGACCATTCCTCCCGATAGGCGAGCGGAGCAATGCGGTTGACGCCGGCAGCGGCCATGAGGCGCCAGAGCAATCGGGCCAGCCTCGGGATCGAGGCGTGTCGGGTGCGATCGTCGTTGGAATCGTCCTCGGGGCGCTGCGCCAATTTCTCCGGCGCGGGTTTAAGCACCTCGAAGAAGCCTGAGGGTGGCTCGAGCGGCGTCGATCGCGAGCGTACCTCGCTGATGCGGATCGTCACCTGGTCGCGGAAGAACGGGCAGTCGGGCAGATGCTCGGGCCTCTTCGAACTGGTGAGCCGGCGCAGATAGTATGTTTCTGCCTCGGAGAGAAAGGCCGGCGTCAGGATGGCGGGAGCCTTGTCGGCGCCAAGACAATCGCAGGCGATCCACCTGTGCCCGATCCGGGCCTGCTGGACGAGCGTGATGCCGGCCTGTTCGTCGTGGACCGTGCCTTTGCCGACGTACCATCGGATCAGCGCCGCGCGCAGATCGGGGGGTAGAGGGATGCGATTTGAGCCTTTGCCGTTGGTGTCGCGGGGGACGAGCCACATGCTGGAAGCCTTCCAAAGCCTTTTTCTAAAAAAGTGTTCGTGAGCTTGGCGGCGTTGACAAGGGCAAAGGCGGTGAACTCCAATTCTCTTATCAAGGCTTTGGAGGGTTCATATGCGTGTACATCGAGCATCGGGACTGATCGCGTTACTTTGCATCGTTCCCAATAGTGTGAGCGCGGGCGAAGTAAAAACGACGCGAAAGGTGGAGCTTGTCGTAATGGGGCAGCCTGTGCCGGAGGCGGACGTCTCGCCGGTAATGCCGGCTGCTGGATCTGACGCGGGTATTCCCGAGGCGTTCCGCGTCCATGATCTGTCGCGCCGCTATGTTGAGTACCAGATGGGGCAGGAGTTTTCTGCGCCGGCAGTGGGCCAGGGCGAGCTTGTAGCCTCGTATGATCTGTCGGCGGCCGGGGTTGCACCGGTTTCCTCGATCGCGGTGCCAGGATGGATGAAAGGGCAATATCCCGCGCCTGCTGCAGTGCCTTACACGCCGGGATGCGCCTCCATTCCCTATCGTCCATCGGGCTTTCTGAAGCCGGATGCAGAGGCGCGCCGCGCCGCCTATTATGGAATGATGAGTGCAATCGCCTGCGAACACGGCATTCCGACCGGCCTGTTTGACGCGATGATCATTCAGGAGAGCCGGTATAATCCGGCAGCGATCTCGAAGATGAAAGCCTACGGCCTGGCGCAACTGATGCCGGGGACTGCGGCCCAGCTTGGGGTTAACCCCTATGATCCCGTCCAGAATCTGCGCGGCGGCGCCCGTTATCTGCGGACCCAGCTCGACACGTTCGGGCAGGTGCATCTGGCACTGGCGGCCTATAACGCCGGGCCGGGCCGGGTTAAGGGCGGGGTTGTTCCGCGGATCAGGGAAACGCAGGGCTACGTGGCGACCATCCTCGATAATTGGTCGCGGCTTCGTGGATATGGTGCGGTACAGCAACGGGCCGGTTTCGTGCCTGAGCTCAAAGGCCGCACTGTCGCGGTATCGGCATTCTGATCCCTGTAAATTTCGCGCCTTTCCAACCCTTCGTTTAGCGCGAGGGCGCGAAAAGAGAGCGGAAGAAGTCGCCTGCTCCCCCTGGGAGCACGTGGCGGCGTAGCCGACACTCCTGAGGGTGCGGCTTTGTGCGTTGGATTCCTGAGTGAGCTGTTGATGCGGCCTTGGATCGTCAGATCGGTGCGTTGGCCGACTTAGGCCAACTCCATTTTCCCTTATACAAATAATATTTGGTTTGAGGTTAAGCGCCATAATGAACCTCGCGCTATGAAGCACATGAAAGGGCCACCTTTGCCCTCGCTGATGCTTTGCGTTCACGGTCTTCCTTATTGTCCATTGCAGCGCCAAGTTGGGCAAGGACGCCGCCGAGCACGCCGCCCACGGACATCTTTGCAAATTCCTTGCATGAGAGGGACGCGACCATCGCGCTGACCTGCTCAGCTTCATCCGAACGGCGCCAGTCATCGTCAACGGGGGGTGGTGCAGAGCGCATCCAGCGAGGCGTATATCGATGAACGCTTTTGGGCGTTAGAATGCGGTAGACGTTGGAAGTCTGCTTGAAACGAGGTCCAGGCCCATCGGCTTCAACCCGTTTGAACCGGCGCTGCCGGATGATGAAGCCGATGACTTCCAGCACGGCGAGAGCGCGCCTGACTGTGGAACGACCAAGCCCTGTCGCTTCAACGAGGTGGTCGTAACTGGGATAGACTTTCCCGGCGCACAGGCGCGCCAGCTTGGTCAGCTCTTCGTAGATGCGCACAGCCGAGGCCGTAAGGGTCGTGAGCAGCCGTTCAGATGCAGTGAGGCTGCGTAGGCCCGCCTTGTGCTCGCGCAACAGCTTCCTGCCGGCATCGAGTGCATACCTGGCCTTGGCCAGCATGCGATCAGGCTCGCCCTTGCTCGGCACCTGGAAGAAGGTTTCTTCGAAGGTGTTTGCCTCGAGGCTGCCCGCCCTTACAGGTGCCCCGGTGCGATGCTTCGCGCCGGAACGGGACTTTTTAGTATTAACTGGGACACCGGACAGCACACTTTGTGCCGTATCACCGACTGCATAGATCCCCATCGTCATCCTCCTTGATGGAGGCTGGACCAGGCAAAGAGGTTCCGTGGCGCAGAACGCGCATCCTTGCATCGGGGACCGGGATCGGTTATGTCGGGTCTAGGAATGTAGACCGTTAGCGGTTGGCGCCGCTGACATACCCGATCGAAATTCGATCGCTGAAAATGGGATGCCCGGCCTTAGCGCCGGGTTTTCCTTTATTTGGTCACAGCCAAAACTCCTGCTTCAGAAACAATTCACCACCGATGCGGTATTGCCTCGCTATATTCTAAGCATGCGCTCGAGAGCGGATGCATGCGCGAAAGACGATTGAATCGGTTCTCATTGAATGGCTGCATCGCAGTCGAAGCCAAAGTGGTTTGACTCGTGCTTTGACACGGAAAACTCATTTTTCTTTCGTGCTTTGACACGGAAAAGTGTGCTTGCGATGATCGTAGGCAGAGTCCGCTTGCACCGGCGCCGCAGAACAGTTCGTGTTTTGACACGGAAAACTACCTGATGGCGAGCGTAGGCCAAGTCCGGTCGCCCCGGTCCCAAACAAGAGTTCGTGCTTTGACACGGAAAACCCTGCTGAGAGGGACGATCTCGTTGACGGCTGCAGGGGGACGGACGATTCGTGCTTTGACACGGAAAACCTCTGATGGGGTTCTTTGTTCGTGCCTCAAGCAGTACGTAGAGTTCAGGTATGACTTGTACTGCAATACTCATGCATCAATCGAACAATGGAAGTGTCTGATTGTCCAATTGTGTGATTGGGATGGATGAGAACAACACGATCGTCTTTATCTTAGGTCGCCCACCACGAGCCGACGGTATTTTCTCTTCGGCTAGGCGAACCTCATATTCGGGCAGAGTCTGGTCTTCAGCTACGACGCGTAGTTGCCTTTTGAAGTGCTCAAGTCCCCGCTTATCAGTTGCGCATCCAACTCTTTCAGCAAGAGTTTCCATGTCAATTTCAAAGCCCGTTTCGTCAACGCAGTTGAATTTGGCCAACTCATACAATCGCCGTTCAATCGGGCCGAGTTTGAAAAATCCCAAATGGTAAGCGGCAATGCGCTTGTCCTGCAGGATGGCGCGATATAGCCAATCGCATACCATCACTTCGATTTTCTTGACCCTGCGATCACCATTGCTAGATTTGATGTACTTAATATCGGCCTTCAGAAGCCACGAGAAAGCGCTGTCCGAACCTTCTCCCCCGGTCTCAATGTTCGTGATGATCTGAGTGCCTTGGAGGCGAGCCAGGGAAGCTTTGAGCATGTCATAGGATCGGGCTGACGGGTTGGTGCTCGTCACGCGAAATAAATCATTCGCGGTGAAGCTCATCACCCGGTCGACCCTTTCACCGCGATCCATGCGTTCAGCCATGAGGCTGGCGATATATAGAAGAATTTCCTTGTCATAAATCGTAGCAACCCCTGTTTTACTGGGGTTGATCTCGATCCGCGCGGAGCCGTTTTCAAAGACCATGGGGGTCATTTGAGGCCGTTTGGAGAGGGCAAAGAATGGAAACTCCGCAACCGTTCGCTCCCCATGCACGTCCGCGTACAGTGGGCTGTCGAGTTCGAAGAGGTCGCGTTGCTGGATATCCATACCTAGGTGCCTTGAGCGGTTAGCGATCGAAAGCATGGTTCGCACGGTGTGCGATGTCTATCTCGCTTTGTTCCGCGGCTTAGTTTTCCGTGTCAAAGCACGAACATTTGCTGTGGGATGATGGCCTGGGTGCGCCTTGGGCCGCCTATTGGCGCCCCAACGGTCAGGATTCGTGCTTTGGCACGGAAAACCCTCCAGCCTGTTGATTCTGTTTGCCCGGCTGCGCTTAGCTAGAACGTTGCCCGATCTCTGAGACGGACTTCCTTGCGATCCGCAAAGTCTGCGTAGGCAGTCTCAATTTCAGCCATAACGAGATCGATGATCCATTCGCCATGCGAGGCGCGGACATCGTCCCATTCCAAACCGCCAAGCCGGTCAACCACCTGCTTCATCTGGTCGTGGAAGCGATTGATGATGCCAGCGTAGAGTTTGATCTGAGATTCAACACCCTCGCTGGCCCCACCTGCCCCGCTATAAAGGTCACTGACAAGAGCGGCTTCGAGCGGTGAGAGATCCAGTGCAGCTGCTACTGCGCGGAACTCATGCATATACAACGGTCGACGCTTGCTGGGTTCCGGGTGGAACACGTTATGGGTTCGGGTCTTTGAGAGACCAATTTTATCTGCAAGATCGCGGTATTGCAGGCCGTCCTGCTTCATTCGGCATAAGACATAGTCAACGAAACCAAATGATTGGACCGGGCTCTCAGTAAGCTGGTCCGTTTCAAATGTTGGTGCCCCCATCGCCAATCCTCCGGTAATGCCCTCTAAGCGATACCGAAAGGAATGGCCGTTGCAAACCCCTCGCAAGAGCGAAGAAGCAATATCGCGGAAATAACTATAATCCGTCAGTTAATTGATTTTACTCCGGACGGGCCAGGCTTGAGTAATTTGCGATATTCTGCGGCTTCGTCCGATGTAAGTCCAATCTTTAGAAGAACTTCCGTCCGGTTTGCCTCGACCATGAAATCAAACATGATTACCGAGAGGGCGTCCGCAAATTCGATTGAACTTCCAATGGCCTCCTCAATGGCCTTGGAAGACGTGGATATTTTTTCAGAGCTTGATTCGAGGATTTCAACTTCGAGAGGAATTTCTCCTTTACTGGGTATCATCTGAAGATGCTTAATTATGTGCTGGGGCTTACGCCTCGCGGTCACTGAATTAGCAAGTTGTGCGCGATCATTTATCATGTCGCCAAATGATGAATGCTTGAGAGAACTGTTAGAGTGCAGGCGTATGCACTCCGTGGTTAGACGGAAGTAGTATTCTGACACATCCATTCGATATGTGTTCTGTTCATTTGACATAATTACTTACCGATCCCCGCTCGAATCAGCCATCCAGCTGCTCCCCAACCTTGTACGATAGGATAGATTGCAAAATTTCCAACGATCCATGTGGGTTATGAAGATTATGCTCAACAGTGAAGCACTTATGCGAGCGTGATAGCCGTGAAATGTAGGTTGTCCCCCATTTGGGACAGCAGTCCCGCTGGTAGGACCGTGGTCCCTGCAACAGGACAGCGGTCCCGCTCATAGGACCGTGGTCCCGGATACGGGACAGCGGTCCCGCTGGTAGGACCGTGGTCCCGGATGCAGGACGGCGGTCCCGTGCGTAGGACAGCGGTCCCCCGAATGGGACCAAAGGGCCGATTCGGGGCGTCATTTCCGCGTTCTCGGAAAAGAACGTCCAGTCCCCAAGCTTGTTCCTGCTTTTCAGGCTTGTCGGTGCGGTGAGGTGTTCGCCAGCCTTCCTTTGGGCGCGCTGAAATGCGCTCGATTGAAGGAGACTCTTATATGAAGACCCTGCTCAACCGCGGCGTGAGCCGTGAAGCCACCGCAGCTGCAGTGATCGGCCTCGCCGCTGCTGCCGTTGCTTTCGCCGGCCCGGCATTCGCCGGCGCCGACACCACCTTCGACACCGCCCTGACGCAGTTCACCGGCTTCCTCGAAGGTTCGGGCGGCAAGATCATCACGGTGCTCTCGCTCGCGGGCGGTATCGTCGGTCTCGCCTCGGGCCGTTTCAGCCTCGGCCAGGTCGCGATCCCGGTCGGCGTCGGCGTCGGGGCCGGCACCGGCATTCCGATCGTCACCTCGACCGTCACCGCCACGATCTGACCCGACTGCCGGCGAAGTAGCAGCTTCGCCGGCACCTTTTGGAAGGTGGCGTGGCATGGCAGCCGACAAGTATGTGATCCCCTCTCATCTCGACGATCCCGAGTTGATCGGCTTCTGGACGCTTGATGAGTTCCTCGCGATGGTCCTCCCCTTCATCTGGGGAATCCTGTCCCAACACATCGTCATCGGGATTGGCTTTGCCTTCCTGGGCTGGTGGGCTCTACGAAAAGCCAAGGCGGGACGGGCAACATCGTGGCTGATCCATCTGGCCTACTGGCATCTGCCGGGCGGGTTTCCGTCGCTGCGGGCCACGCCGCCTTCCTACCTCCGACTGATGGTGGGCTGACATGGAATTTTCGTATCAGCACGCGCAGAGCCAACGCATCCTGCGCCAGCGCAACATGCTGGGGGTCACGGCCCTCGTTCTGGCGGGCGTCGTCGCCCTGCTGCTCCTCTTCTCGGTCACGCGCAGCCGCGAGATCGTGCTCCAGCCCGTCCTGCGTTCGCCGCTGACGCTGTCGAGCGCGGGCGTCTCGCGTGAGTACCTCGAGCTGATGACGCGGGACACCGCGATCCTGACGCTCGATCGCTCGCCCGGTAGTCTCGACTACTGGATGAAGTCGGTGCTCGAGATCGTCTCGCCTCGCGCGCAGGGCAAGATCAAGGCGGACCTGCTCGAGATCGTCAACGAGCAGCGCGGCTCGAGCATCTCGCAGTACTTCCAGATCCAGTCGATGGAGATCGACACCCAGAACCTGCGTTCGAGCGTCACCGGCAAGCTCAACACGGTGGTCGGCCAGAAGGTGGTCTCCAGCGACATTCGCACCTTCCAGTTCACCTGGGAATATTCGGGGCTTTCGCTGAAGCTGATCGGCTTCGGGATGGTCCAGCCAGAAAAGAAGAAAGGCGGGCTGTCATGACACCCACCCAATACCTGATCGGCTCGGCCATCGCCGGCGCCGCGCTGTGTTCGCGCATGTGCATTGTGAGCCGCACGACGGGCGCGTTGCTTATCGCAGCATCGGCAATGGGCATTTCGGCGCCCGCCTTGGCGCTGGGCGACCAGACGCTGATGGCCTCGGACGGCAGCCAGGTCGAATGCAGCGCCTCGGCGCGCGACCTAACCCGGATCAGCCTTGTCGAAGACGAGTTCGCGTCGGTCTCGAAGATCAACACCGGCAATCCGGCGGACGACTTCAGCGTGGTCAACGAACCGGTGCGCGGCGACATCTATCTGTCGGTGCCGGACGGGTTCGCCCGCCCTGCCCTGTCGTTCTTCGCGACCTCCAAGCGCGGCTACGTTTACAAGTTCATCTGCCGGATCGCAGGCGACCAGGCGGTGCAGGTTTTCATTTCGAACCCGGCGATCGCCAAAGCCGATGCCGCCGAAGCCGGGCCGCGGGGCGTGCAGCAAGCCAGTTCGCAGGATCGGGCGATCGAGCTGGTCCAGGCGATGTACGGCGGTCAGATCGTTGACGGCTACGAGATGCGCCAGCGCTCCCTTCGCCCGGTCTACGTGGGCGACCTCAAGGTTCAGATGATCGCGGAATATCGCGGCTCGGAAATGACCGGCCGCGTTCTGCGCATCGAGAACAAGGGGACGCAGGAAGCGACCCTGACCGAGGCCAGCGTTGCGCCGGCCTCCTCGCTTGCGGTTTCGATCGCCGAGCCGCGCCTCGCGCCCGGCAAGGTCACGACCGCTTACCTCGTCTCTCGTACCGGGAACTGAGCCATGGACTTGAAGGGTATCTTTTCGCGCTCGCGCAAATCCCTCGACGGCCCCGAGGGCGGCGAGGGCGTGTCGCCGGTAGCCAATGAGCTGGACGGCAACACCGAAACCCGCCGCAAACAGCGCATGCTCCTGAGCGGCGTGGCGGTGGTTGGTGTGGTGGCCGCCAGCATGTGGATCTTCTCGGACAACGGGAAGGTCGCAGGGCAGTCGGATGACAAGATCGAGGATGTCCAGGTCTCGACCAAGGACATGATGAACCGCAATCTCTCCGAGCAGGAATGGATGGCGCAGTCGGAAAACCGTTTCCAGAGCCAAGAGAACCAGCTCAAGTCGGTGGGCGGCACCAATGCCAAAGTCGCGCAGCTTTCCGAGCAGATCGAGGCGCTGCGCGCGCAGAACCAGTCGATGACAGCTGATGGCCAGCGCGTCGTCAGTGCCTACCAGACCGAGAACGAGCAGCTGCGCCGCCAGATCAACGAGAGGGCCACTCCGGTTGCGCCGCAGCCCGGTCCCGCCGCTCTCTACGGCCCGGGCTCCCCTACCTATCAGCGTCCTGGCGCTGGTGGCGACGCTGGACCGGACTCGCCCCCCGTCCGGTCCAGCGAAGTCAAAATGGTTTCGTTCACCGGGGGCGAGACAGGCAACGCCAAGAAGGTCGAGAAGGGCAATACCGTCTATACGGACAGCCCGAACTACCTTCCGCCCAATAGCTTCGCCACCGCCAAGGTCATCGTCGGGGTCGATGCGGCAGCTGGCGTGCAGAGCCAGACCGATCCCCTGCCCGTCGTGCTGCGTGTCACCGGCCCCGCCCGCTCGGTGCTTCAGAACGGCAAGCTGCTGACCACCAAAATCCAGGGCTGCCTCATCAACGGTGCCGCGCGCGGCGAACTGTCGAGCGAGAAGGTCTACGTGAAGCTGCAGAAGATGACCTGCCCGCAGCCCGGTGGCCGCTATGCGGTGTCCGAGGTCAAGGGCTTCATCGCCTTTGGCGGCAAGACGGGCGTTCGCGGCCGTGTCGTGAGCCGTGAAGGCAGCCTCGTCACCCAGGCCTTCATTGCCGGTCTCGTCGGTGGCTTTGGTCGCGGCTTCGCGGCCAATTCTAACAATGCGCTCACCCAGCCCAACGTCATCGTCGATGGCAAGCGGCAGGATCTGTCGATGGGGGACATCGCCAAGGGCGGCCTTGGCGAGGGCGTTTCGCAGACCGGCGACATGGTCAGCAAGTACCTGATCGAGCGCGCCGAGCAGTACCAGCCCGTCATCGAAATGCCCACCGGCGTCGATGTCGAAATCGTCTTCCTGGAGGGTGTCTATGTCCGCAACTGAACATCTTGAAGGCAGCGCCGAGAGCGCCGTTCCTGACCTGGAGACAGAGGTGAAGCGTCCGCTCATGCGTAACGCCTTCCTCTATTTCACCTGCGCGCTGGCCTTTGCCGGTGGCGGGATCGCAACGCTGGCCTATGCGCGCGATTTCATGGCGCCGCCGAGCAAGACCGTCGCCGAGCTGCTGAAAGCGCGCCTGCCCAAGACCAAGGTCACGAGCGTCAATTGCGACAAGGTCGATGGCCTGTGCGAAGTGACTGCCGGCAGCAACCTGTTCTACATTGATCGCACCGCACGCTATCTGGTGATCGGCCGCGTCTACGACATGGAGACGCGCCAGGATCTGACCGCGACGCGGCTCCTCGAGATGAACCCCGACATGCTGCTGGGCGGTTCGGCCAAGGCCAACGCGGCGGGCGCTGACGACAGCGAGCCAGCGCTGGCGGCACGGCCTGCCGCTGCAGCCAAGGCTGCGGCGGCGCCGATCCAGAAGCTGCCGCTGGGTGAGCTGCCCAAGGAAGGCGCGATCGTCTGGGGCAATTCCTCGGGCAAGACCGTCACCGTGTTCAGCGATTTTCGCTGCAGCTACTGCCGCGCGCTGAGCAACACGCTTGCCTCCATGAACGTGCGCGTCGTCGAGCGGCCGATCTCGGTGCTCGGAAGCCGCGACATCGCGGACAAGGTCTACTGTGCGAAGGACAAGGCGAAGGCGCTTCACGCGGCGTACTCCGGTCAGGACGTCAAGGGCACCGGCCCCTGCAACACGGCGGGTCTCGATGCCAACGAGGCTTTTGCTCGCAAGCATGGCCTGGGCGGTACGCCCGTCATCGTGCGCGATGATGGCAGCGTGCTCGAGGGCTATAGGCCCAAGGAGTTCCTCGAGAACTGGCTCAAGGGAGGCCAGTCGTGATGCGGGGGCGTCTTGCCCTTGCGGGCCTCTTGCTGGGTAGCGCCAGCCTCTCGGGCTGCATGTCGCTGAGTGGGAACGTGAAGGGCGATTTCGCCTGCCGCGCGCCTGACGGCATCTGCGCGCCGAGCGGCAACATCGACGATCGAGCGCTGGCCATGATCTCAGGCGATGAAGGCGATCACATGATCGCGCCTGCCGGTCCCTATGTGGAACCGCCAAGCGAAGGACGCGGCTACCAGAAGGCCAGCTCTCCGGTTCGTACGCGCGAACGGGTGCTGCGCATCGTCTTCCCCGCGCAGATCGACGCCTCCGGGCGGCTTCACGAGCAGACTGCAGTTCACGCTGTCGTCGAGCGTGGTGAATGGTCCGAGGCGCTTGCCGGCAATGCGGTTGCGGGCACGGCCGAGGAAGTCGCCGCTGCCGCTGGTCGCGATACGCTCCTCGCCGCTGTCGAGCGCGCCGAGCCGCCCATGATCGAGACGCTGGCAGTCGATCCCGACCTTCCCACTCCTGAGGCCGTCGCAATGGCGCGCGCGCAGGGCAATGGCGGGGAAGTCCAGTCGAGCGACCCGGTCGGGGACATCAAGGATCAGGTCGCCCGCAGCCTCACCACGCCGCGTCGCACGCGCGCGGCGCCCTCCACTCCCAAGCCCCAGCGCCAGGCTCAGCCCAAGCCTGTCGCGCAGGCGCCGGCCTCCCAACCGGCGCCTGCCACCCCCCTCTCATCTGCGTCCCCTGCCCCGGCCCCCAAGGACGGTGTCGCAGCTCAGCCCGTAGTGGCTGGACCGATGATCTCGGTGCCACAGCACGCAAGCGCGAAGGGCAAGGCTGCGATCGCGGCCGTTGAGGCCGATCCTGCCATTCGCGGTGCGCTTGGACGAGCAGAGCCCGAAGCCAGGGCCGCCGCGAAGGAAGCCAGTCCCCTGCCCGTGATGCGCGCCGGGTCGTTTCCGGGAGTGCAGCCATGAATATGTTCAGCAAGATCATGGGCGCAATCCTGGGCGACAACTCAAAGCCAGAGGCAGGGCGCCCTGACACCACGGTCCCTCGCCTCGTCCATTGGCTGCCCTACCGCAGCTACGATCCCAAGACGCACCTGTTCTACAATAACGCGTCGCGGGGCTTCGTCCTCGAGGCGACGCCGATGATGGGCGCGAACGAGCGCACCTCGGAGATCATGACGCAGTTTCTCTCCGAAGGCGTGCCAACGCCGGGAACGCTGCAGTTCCATGGCTGGATGAGCCCGCGCGTGGGTGAGCGCCTGTCGCAGTGGTATCTGCCGCGCTTCATGGCCGGCAGCGTCTACGAGCGCATGGCCAAGCATCGCACCGAGTACCTGCTCGATGGGGTCTGGAACTCGCTGTCCTCGGCCGCGCCTTTCCATCTGCGCAATCATCGCCTCGCGATTTCCTATGCCACCCCGGAAACGAGCCGGGTGACGAACGAGGAAATCGTCTCGGTCCTCGAAAGCCTGACCTCCTCGCTGGAATCGATCGGCATCCATGCGCGCCCGATGGACCCGCAGGCGCTGATCGCGTGGATCGACGACATCACGTCGCCGACGACGGCGCCCGGTGACGACAACATCATCTACAACCCGTTCGATCCGATCGCGGACCAGGCGGTGCGGCACGATCTGGAGATGAAGATCGAGCCCGACCGCATCCTCCTGCGCACCGAGCGGTTCCGCCCAACGGGCAAGATGGTCGACGAGGCGCCGGAGATCGGGGAGATCTATCCCGACGTCTTCGACGTGCGCTCGTTTTCGGTGCGCAACCTGCCGCAGCGCTGGGCGCCGTGGGACATGGCCAAGCTGATCGGCGACATGTTCGCCGACAAGCTTCGCATGCCCTGCCCGGTTTCGACGAACCTGTGCCTCGATTTCCCCGACGCCGAAAGCGAGAGCCTGCGGGCCTCGCGCAAGTTCATGCGCACCACCAGCCTTGCCGATTCCAAGTCGGCGCGGATGCTGCCGCAGCTGAAAGACCAGTCGCGCGAGTGGGAGTTCGTCAAGGATGAGCTTCGGCAGGGCCGCAAGCTGATCCAGGCGTTCTACTCGGTGACGTCCTTCTCGCCCAAGGGCAAGGGCGATGCCAACGAGCGCGTCCTGAAGTCCGTGTACCGCGCCGCGGGATGGGATCTGCTCGACGATCGCTACCTGCAGATCCAGGGCCTGCTCGCGGCGATGCCGATGACGATGGCCAACGGCCTGTCGTTCGACCTGAAAAACATGAAGCGCTTCCGCTCGGTCCTGACGACGACGGCGTCCAGCCTCGCGCCGATCCAGGGCGAGTATCTCGGCGCCAATGTGCCGCACATGATGCTGATCGGGCGGCGCGGCCAGCCCTTCTTCTGGTCGCCGTTCGAGAACAACTCGGGCAACCACAATGTCGCGGTGTTCGGCAAGTCCGGTTCGGGCAAGTCCGTCGCGCTTCAGGAACTTTGCTCCGCCTTGTGCGGAGCCGGGGCCAAGGTGGTGGTGATAGACGATGGCCGCTCGTTCGAGCACTCGGCCAAGCTGCAGGGCGGTGCCTTCGTCGAATTCACCATGTCCTCGGGCTTCTGCATCAACCCCTTCTCGATGATCGACATGGAAATGGCCGAGCGGGATGAGGATTACCTCATGGACTGCTTCGCGATGCTCAAGTCCATCGTCAACCAGATGGCGCGTCACGTCGACAAGCTCAACGATACCGAGCGCGGCCTGATCGACGGCGCGGTCAACGAGGTCTGGAGCGCCAAGGGCCGCCAGGGCTCGATCGACGATGTGATCGCGGCGCTGACGGACACCGGCAATCCGCTCGGCGTGGATCTCGGCATCGCCATGCGTCCGTTCTCGTCGTCGGGCACTTACGGCCGCTTCTTCCAGGGCGAGGTTTCCTTCGAGTTGAAGGCGAACCTGACTGTCTTCGAGCTGTCGGACCTGTCCTCGCGCGAGGAACTGCGCTCGGTGGTGCTGACCGCCATCATGTTCATGGCATCGCAGATGATGCGCCGCGTGGACCGCTCGATCCCCAAGGCGCTGCTGCTTGATGAAGCCTGGCAGATGCTGAAAGGCGGGTCGATGGCCGACTTCATTGAAGCCTATGCCCGTACCTGCCGCAAATACGGGGCCTCGCTGGTGACGGCGACGCAGAGCCTCAACGACTACTACAAGTCCGACGGATCGCGCGCGGCGCTGGAGAACAGCGACTGGTCGGTCATCCTCGCCCAGAAGGAGGAGACCATCAACGACTTCAAGCGGCTCGGCCGCTTCGACATGGACGATCACACCGATGCGCTGGTGCGGTCCCTGAAGCGCAGCGGCATCGAGTATTCCGACGTCTTCATCAAAGGGCCGGACATGCAGGCGACTGGCAGGCTCGTCCTCGATGCCTACTCGGCCACCGTCTTCTCTTCCTCGCCCAAGACCTTCGCCGCGATCCACGATCTGCTCGGCCAGGGCCTGTCGATGGATGAGGCGATCGAGCGGGTCGCCTTCCCCAACAATCCTGAAAAGTGGGGCGGTGACGACGCCATCCCGATCGCAGCGGAGTAAGCGGGATGGCGAGCATCGGCGTGCAGCGTAAGGCCCGTCAGGATCGACAGGACGGGCAGGACCGAGGGACCGACCCGAGGTTCCTCCTCTATGTCCTGCTTCATACCATCGGATTTCTGGCTGTGACCCTGCTGATGACCTGGGGGGCGTTCGTCCTCTTCTTCGTCGCGATCGGCGGCTTCAGTCTCGATGGGATGATGCATCAGCTCGCCAACCTCTCGAGCCGCTACATCGCGGCTGAGGCTTCGCGCACCGCCGATTTCAAGGTTCTCGTCGCCGTGCTGCACCTCGTGGTGGCCGGTGTGATCGTCTTCTTTCGCCGGCACGCCATCGTGCCGCGCGACACTTTGAGCCCGGAGCAAGGCGCATGAGCGAACCGACCTGGAATAGTGAAGTTGGACCCGAGAGCGATGCTCTCGCCGCCACCGCCCCCGCATCCACACCACAGCCCGAACCCTCGCTCGCAAGCGCTATTCCCGCAGCGCCGGCGGCGGCCGCCGCGCAGCCGCGCAA
>NZ_ALVC01000271.1:0-5870 GCF_000293195.2 Sphingomonas sp. LH128 | reverse complement strand
GCGGCGCGCGCATCCAGGAGGCCCTCGACCTCTGTCCCGAGGCGATCCGGTTCGACGCACCGAACTTCGTGCGTCTTTACGGCAAGGGTCGCAAGGAACGTATCTGTCCACTCTGGCCGGAAACCGTGACGTTGCTCAGGAAGTTGTTGGAACGTCACCCGCGCGCGCCAGATCAGCGGATCTTCGTCAATCGATATGGTGAGCCGCTGGGCGCCTCGGGAGTGCGGTTCAAACTCGCCTCCTATGTAGGAAAGGCGTCAGAAACCGTGCCGTCGCTTCGGTCCAAAAATGTGACGCCGCACAGCTTCCGGCACGCGACTGCCGTTCACCTTGTCGCTGCCGGGGTCGACATCACCGTCATCCGCAGTTGGCTGGGACACGTCAGCCTCGATACGACCAACCACTACGCACAGGCCAATCTGGAGACCAAACGAAAGGCGCTCGAGCAGGTAGGGGCGCCGGCGGCGAGCAACGTGCCACCTTCGTGGAAACGAGAAGCCAGCCTGATGGAGTGGCTCGATGCCTTGTGAAATAATGTGAAGGACGTGGCGAAATGCTCAGCAGCTTTGCGGGCCTTCGCCACGTTCCTGCGCATTATCGCGACCTCGCGATAATCGATCTTATGCGCAGCTGCGCATAAGACGGCCCAGGCATCGGCATAGATGTCGTAGATCTCGATCTGCGCCGGGGTCAGCTCGTGCTTCAATATGTCATATTCGACCCCGGCAAAGCTCAGGGCGCGGGCGAGATAGAGGCCGCTGGCCTTGAGATCGCGGGCGACCAGTTCCATCGCGGCGATGCCGCCTTGCCGGATCGAGGAGATGAACTGCTCGCGATCGGGGAAGGAGGTTTCGGGCCCCCAGAGCCCGAGCCGGACCGCATAGGCGAGATTGTTGATGTCCGAGGCGCCGGTGGCCGAAGCGTAGCCGACGCGCGCGCCGGGTAGATGGTTCTGGAGGAGCACGCCGCAGATGCCCTGCTGCGAGCCGGCTTTGGCGCCAAGGGCCCCCTCCCCACCAGCGACGCCACCCATCTCATGTGCTTCGTCGAAGAAGATGACGCCCTCGAAATCCTCGCCCGCCCAGTCGAGGATCTGCTTGAGCCGGCTATGTTCACCGCGCGCTGAGCGCAGGGTCGGATAGGTGACGAACAGGACGCCCTGCTCGAGGGTGATGGGCTCGTCGATCTTCCAGTTGCCGACCGGCTGCACATCGGCCGAGACCCCGCCGAGCGCGGTCCAGTCGCGCCGCGCATCTTCGAGCAGCGGCTCGTTCTTGGTGACCCAGATGTTGCGCCGCCGGCCCTGCAGCCAGTTGTCGAGGATGCAGGCCGCGACCTGCCGGCCCTTGCCGGCCCCGGTGCCGTCGCCCAGGAAAAAGCCCTTGCGATAGGTCCGCCCGTCCTCGGCGAGCACGAGCCCGACGCCCTCCCTGTCCGGGTTGAAGCGGCCCGGGAGGGTCTGCGACCAGGCATGGCCCGCATAGACGACGGTTTCGAGCTGGGAGGCCGACAGCAGGCGTTCCGACACGGTGCGCTCGGGCAAGCGGGGCACATAGTGCGGGATGGGAGCGGCGATCGATCCCATCGCGACGGATTCGACGAGTGCGGTCGGGTGCTCGCCCGCTTTGTCAAATACGATGCGGCTCGGCCGATAGGGCAGATAGACGCCGGTCTGCTCCAGCAGCGGTGCCGGGGCCTCAAGGCGTTCATAATCGACCGGGAGGACGTCGTTGCGCGCCGGTGCGAAATAGGCGCGCGGCTTGACCGGAGCGCTCTTGACCGCGCGGAAGAGCGAGATGCCTTTGCCGGACACCGGCGCCGCGCGGACGGGCGCTGCCACGACGGGCGGCGCGGCACGCGGCGGCACGGTGAGGACCGCGGCCAGTTCTTCGACCGATGCGCGCTGGATGACGGCGGGCGGCGCGTTTCCCGCGACCTTGTCGATGACGAAGACCCGCACGGCGATGCTCGTGCCATGCTTGGTGTAGCATTTTTCGAGCCGCAGCGATGTCCGTACGCTCGCCTCGCGCAGCACGGTTTCGAAATGGTCGTGCATGCGCGCACTGGGGCCAAACCAGTCGGGCATGATCGCGACCAGGCGTCCAGCCGGGGCAAGGTGGCGCAGTGCCGCCTGGAGGTGCCGGACAGCGGCTAGGTCGTCGGCGCCGCGGCCCAGCGAGCGCGAGAAGGGCGGGTTCATCAGGATGACGCTCGGCCGCTCCTGCCGGGCCATGAGCGACCCGATCGCGGCGCCGTCATGCCCGGTGATGAGGGCTTCGGGGAACAGGGCCGCCAGGCGCGAACGCCGCGTGGGATCGAGTTCGTTGAGCTGCAGCGACCGATGATCTCCGAGCTGTGCGACGAGAAGACCATTGCCCGCGCTGGGTTCGAGCACCACGTCCTGCGGCCCGACGTCGGCGAGCAGCACCGCGAGCGCCGCGATATCGGCGGGCGTCGAGAATTGCTGCCAGGCGATCTGCGCTTCGCTGCGCACGGTCTGGGTCGGCAGGCGCTGGACGAGCGCATGGGCCTGCGTCACGTCGGCGAAGCTCTCGAGAGCATAGGGCTTCTCGCGCAGATAGAGGGCGGTCGCGTGCTCCAGGAGTTCGAAACTGTCGCGCTGTGTCCAGCGGCCGTCGGCGTCGCTGCCGCCAAAGGCGCTCGTCATCGCTTCGTTGAGCTGGCGGCGGGTGATGGGGGCCCCGCTGCGCAGCAGGGGGAGCAGGGCCTGGGCGGCAAGGCGGTCGGATGCGGCGGCGGCGGCGAAGAGATCGGACATGAGGGTATGCTCCTGTGACAGCTGCCCCTTCGGCAGCATCACAGTTCCGATCCCCCTCCCCTTTTCCGGGCCGGGATTCCCCGGGTCGTCTTCGTCGCCAGCGGGGTGCCGGCGGCGGCACCCGTAAACGCCGCTCCAATTTCGCTGTTCGGCGCCGCGCCGTCTCCATAAGGTGGTCCCGTCTTCGAGAGGGGTGCGGGTGATCGGAAAAGCGCAAATGGACCGGCTCAAGAGCATCGTCCCGGTGGCGGTGGTTCTCCTGCTTGCCGCGATGGGTTTCTTCGCGCTGTCGCACCTCCTGCGCGAAGTGCACATGCACGACATCCGGGCAGCCTGGGCGCAAGTGGGCGTCCTCCATCTGCTCGCGGCGGCGGGGCTTACCGCGATCAGCTATCTGGCCTTGACGCTCTACGACGTACTGGCGCTGCGCGCGATCGATCGTCCCCTGCCCTATCGCGTCGCGGCGCTGGCCTCGTTCACAAGCTATACGCTCAGCCATAATCTGGGCCTCGCGCTCTTCACCGGCGGCTCGGCCCGCTACCGGATCTACAGCGCGCACGGCCTGGGCGCGGGCGATGTGGGCCGTGTGGTCGCGATCGCCGGGCTGACCTTCTGGGGCGGCGTCTTTACGCTTGCCGGGGCGATGCTGGCGCTTTTTCCCGGCGGCCCCGGCTTTGCCGACTTCGCGCCCTCGCCCTGGGTCTGGCGAGCAAGTGGCATCGCGCTCCTTGCCCTCATCATCGGTGCGCTTGCCTGGTCAGGACCCTCGGGCCGGACTGTCCGGATCTGGAAATGGGATTTGCGGATCCCGGGTTACCGGACCGCGTTCGCCCAGCTTGGCGTCGCCACGGTCGATCTCATGGCCGCGAGCGCGGCCCTGCTGGTGCTGGTCCCGGGCGCCAGTCTTGCCGACTGGCCGGTCTTCTTCATCGGCTACATCTTGGCGATCATTGCGGTACTCGTAACCCACGTGCCGGGCGGCCTCGGCGTTTTCGAAGCGGTCATCGTGGCAGCCCTGCCGGGAACGCCGCGCCCGGAGCTCATCGCCGCGCTGCTCGGCTACCGGCTGGTCTACTATATCCTGCCCCTGCTGATCGCAGGCGTCATCATCGCCGTGCAGGAAGGCACGCGCTGGCGGCGGCCGATGGCCGCGACGTTGCACGGTGCCCAGACGATCGCCTCGGGAGTAGCGCCGACGCTGGTCGCGGCCCTCGTCTTCCTGGGCGGCATGGTCCTCCTGGTCTCGGGCGCGCTGCCCGCCGAGCACGACCGCATGGCGGCGCTCGCTGCGATCCTGCCCTTACCACTGGTGGAAATATCGCATCTCGCCGGCAGCGTCGTGGGGGCCGCGCTGCTCCTGGTGTCGGCGGGCCTTTATCGGCGGCTCGATGGGGCGGCCTGGCTGACAGGCCTGCTGCTGCTCATCGGCGCGCTGGTCTCGCTCGCCAAGGGCCTCGACTATGAGGAGGCGATCCTCATGCTGCTGCTCGCGGGCGTCCTGCGCTGGACGCGGGGCGCCTTCTACCGCCGGACACGGCTGACGCAGGAAGTGCTGACGCCGAGCTGGCTCGCGAGCGTGGCGCTGATGATCGGCCTGCCGATCTGGGTCGGCTTCTTCGCCTATAAGCGCGTGCCCTACAGCACCGATCTCTTCTGGCGCTTTTCGGAGCATGGCGACGCCTCGCGCTTCCTGCGCGCCAGCCTCGGCGTGGGCCTCGCGCTGGCCGCCCTCGCGGTCTGGCGGCTGCTGCGCCCGGCCCCCGTGGCGGGCCCGGGGCTCGCCAGCCTCGAGCCGCCGCAGGGCGAAGCGATGGCGCTCACGCGCCGCACCGATGCCAATCTCGCCTATACGGGCGACAAGCGCTTCCTGTGCTCGACGTCCGGCCGCGCCTTCGTCATGTACCAGGTGCGCGGAGCCAGCTGGATCGTGATGGGCGATCCGGTCGGCGATCCTGCCGAATGGAGCGAACTCCTCTGGCAGCTGCGCGAAGGGGCGGACGCCGCGCAGGGCCGGCTGCTGCTCTACCAGATCAGCCTGCAGGCCTTGCCCGGGGCGATCGACCTGGGCTTGCAGATCGTCAAATATGGCGAAGAAGCGCGGGTCGATCTTGCCGCCTTCACGCTCGACACGCCGGCGGCCAAGCCGCTGCGCTATGCGGTGCGCCGCGCGGAGAAGGAAGGCGCGCGCTTCGCGATCATCGCGCGAGACGAGCTTGCCGCGCATCTGCCGCGGCTGCAGGAGATTTCCGAAAGCTGGCTGCGCGAGAAGGGCCACCGGGAAAAGGGGTTCAGCGTTGGCCGCTTCGACCCCGCCTATCTCGCCCGCTTCGACTGCGCGGTCGTCCTGCGCGAGGAGAAGATTGTCGCCTTCGCCAATATCTGGGCGACGCAGGATCACTCCGAGCTGTCGATCGACCTGATGCGCCACGATGCCGACATGCCCTATGGCACGATGGACTATCTGTTCGTGCGGCTGATGCAATGGGGCCATGGGCAGGGCTATCGCTGGTTCACCCTCGGCCTCGCCCCCTTGTCCGGCCTGGAGGCGCGCCGCTTGGCGCCGCTCTGGGCGCGGCTCGGCGCGCTTCTCTACCATCACGGCCAAGCGCTCTACGGCTTCGAGGGCCTGCGCAGCTACAAGGAGAAATTCTCGCCTGTCTGGGAGCCGCGCTTCATCGCGGGGCCGCAAGGCCCGGCGCTCGCCAGGGCGCTGTTCGACCTCCAGGCGCTGATCGGCGGCAAATGAGCGGCCGGTCTCCTGCGCGGCGATGGGTCCGCGCCGCGCTGCTGGTCTCGTTGCTCCTCATCGCCGCGGCCGCGGGATATTGCCATTTTCTGGGCTATCCGGCCGGGCCGATCTACAGCCGGGTGCCGGCGAGCACTTCGTCCGCAAGGCAAGACGGCACGGTCGCCCTGTTTTTCTCCGGTGACCTTGGGTTCAACACCGGCATGGGGCCCAGAATCGCAAGGCGCATCGCCGCGGCCGGGATCCCGGTCCTGGGCGTCAACTCGCTCAGCGCCTTTGCCCATCGCCGATCGCCGCAGGAAACGCGGGCGCTCGTGCGCCAGGCGATCGGCCGCGCGCTCGCCG
>NZ_ALVC01000270.1:0-5971 GCF_000293195.2 Sphingomonas sp. LH128 | reverse complement strand
TGCCGCGTTCGACGATGAAGAGGCCCAGCGTCTTCTCTCCCGTGCGCGCGGCGACGACCACCGCGTCGGCAAGGATGCCGTTGGAGATGTAGGTCTTGGCGCCGGTCAGCCGCCAGCCGTCGCCCTCCTGGATGGCGCGGGTGCGGATCGCCCGCAGGTCGCTGCCGCCGCCCGCCTCGGTCATCGCGATGGCCAGGATCGTCTCGCCCGAGACCACGCGCGGCATCAGCCGGCCCTGCAGGGCCGGCGTGCCCAGCGCGGCGATGTAGGGGGCGACGAGATTGCTGTGCAGGTGCAGGTAGAACCCCGGCTCGCCGCCGCGCACGTTCTCCTCGATGACGATCTGGTCGAACCGCAGGTCGGCCACGCCCGCGCCGCCGTGGGCGGGATCGGCCCAAAGGCACAGCAGCCCGGCATCTCCGGCCTTGCGGTACACCTCACGCTCGACGATGCCTTCGCCCCGCCAGCGTTCGGCGTGGGGCGCGACTTCGGCGGCCATGAACCGCGCGGCCGAGGCGCGGAACAGGTCGTGCTCCTCCTCGAAGATCAGGCGTTGCACGGTCAGCGGGCCTTGAACTCGTCGATCAGCTTGCGCTTCATGAGCTTTCCGGTGGGCTCACGCGGAAGTTCGTCGCGGAATTCGAACGTCTTCGGCGTCTTCACGCTGCCCAGCGCGGCGCGGGCGAAGGCGCCGAGTTCCTCCGCAAGCGCAGCGCTGGCGGCTACCCCCTCGGTGGGGCGAACGACGGCAAGGACGCATTCGCCCATCTCCTCGTGCGGCACGCCGATGACCGCCACGTCGGCGACCTTGGGGTGGGTGATGAGGTGGTTTTCGATCTCCTGCGGATAGATGTTCACCCCGCCCGAGATGATCATGAAACTGCGCCGGTCCGTCAGGAACAGGTAGCCGTCCGCATCGACGTGGCCGACGTCGCCCAGCGTCGCCCAGCCCCGATCATTGTGCGCTGTGGCAGTCTTCGCGGGATCGTTGTGGTAGACGAAGGAGGGCCCGTCGGCGAAATAGACGTCGCCGGTTTCCCCGGGGGGCAGTTCGCGGCCTTCGGGGGCCAGAACCTTCACTGTGCCCAGAACCGCCTTGCCGACCGAGCCGGGCCGCTCAAGCCATTCCGCCGAGGAGAGCGCGGTGATCCCGCAGCATTCAGTGCCGGAGTAGTATTCGTGGACGATCGGCCCCCACCAGTCGATCATCGCCTGCTTGACCGGCACCGGGCAAGGCGCGGCGGCGTGGACCACCGCGCGCAGCGAGGAATGATCGCGGCGCTCGCGCGCTTCGGGCGGGAGTTTCAGCAACCGCACGAAGTGCGTGGGCACCCATGTCGCGTGGGTGATGCGGTGGCTCTCGATGAGCGCGAGCGCTTCCTCTGCATCGAAGCGCTCCATGATGACCACGGTGCCGCCGAGCCGGTGGATCGTCATCGCCCAGCGCAGCGGCGCCGCGTGGTAGAGCGGCGAGGTGGAAAGGTACACGGTGTCCTCGTCCATGCCGTAGAGCGCGGTGCCCATCGTTTCGAGCGGCGTCGTCTCGTCCAGCGGGCCTTGCGGGAGCGGCGGCTGCACGCCCTTGGGGCGGCCCGTGGTGCCCGAGGAATAGAGCATGTCGGTGCCCGCGCTTTCGTCCTCAACCGGCGTTTCGGGCCAGGACGCGGCCGCGGTGCGCCAGCGGCCGGCATCGTAGCTCTCGACGCCGGGCGCATCGCGCAGGGCTTCGGCGGCGAAGGGGCCGAGGCGGTCGGAGTGGACCAGCAGCCGCGCGCCGGAATCACGCAGGATATAGGCGATGTCGGCCGCGCCCAGCTTGGTCGAGATGCTGGTGAGATAGAGCCCGGTGCGCTGTGCGGCCCAGGCGACTTCGAAGATCGCGCTCTCGTTGTCCATCAGCAGCGCCACGACGTCGCCGCGCCGCGCGCCGAGGTGGCGCAGCAGGTGGGCGCCGCGATTGGCGGCGGCTTCCAGTTCGCCGTAGCTGACCGTTTCTCCCGTCGCCGGAATGACGAGGGCGGGGCGCTGCGCATCGCTGAGGGCGAAGGGCCTGGGGTGCATCGATGAAACCTCTCTCGGGCAAGTTCGGGCGCGGACTCTGTCGATCCGCCGTCGCCGCGACATTGGGGCGCAAGGGGTCGCTGGCTCAAGGCGAGCGCAAGAAATGACAAAAACGGGATCAAGCCCGGTTAAAGCCATGGAGGCCCGCAGCGGCTAGTCATGGGGCAACCCGATGAAGCCCCTGAGATGAAAAACGGGGCGAGGGAGGAGAGGTAGAAATGAACATCACCAAGGCTGGAATCGCGTCCGTCATCCTGAGCTGCGGCGTTTCCAACATCGCGCTGGCGCAAGAGGCGACGCAGGCTCCGCAGGCCAGCGAAGCGGTTGCCGGAGACATCATCGTCACCGCGCAGCGCCGGTCGCAGTCGCTGCTCGACGTGCCGCTGGCGATCTCTGCGCTGGGCGGTGACGCACTGGAATCAAAGGGAATTACCAACTCCGCCTCGCTGGCGACGGCAGTGCCGAACCTGCAGGTCAGCAGCTCGTTCGGGCGCACCCAGCCCAACTTCTCGCTGCGCGGCATCAGCGTGGCGAACGAGTTCAATTCCAACCAGGCATCGCCGGTCGGCGTCTATATCGACGACGTCTACATCGCCGCGCGCACCAGCCATGGCATGGGCCTGTTCGACCTCGACCGCGTCGAGGTGCTGCGCGGGCCCCAAGGCACGCTGTTCGGCCGGAACACGACCGGCGGGGCGATCAATTTCATCACGCGGCAACCGGCACTGAGCGGCACCCAAGGCTACCTTCAGGCGGGCTACGGCAACTACAACACGTTCAAGGCGCAAGGCGCGGTCGAGACAACCATGGTCGAGGATGAACTCGGCCTGCGCATCGCCGCGAACTACGAAAAGGGCGACGGACAGATCCGCAACGTCTACCCCGGCGGCCGCGACGCCAACAGCGTGGACTCGCTGCAGGGCCGCGTCGCCTTGCGCGCCAAGCCCGGCAACGGCGCCGTCGACATCAAGATCCGCGCCTATGCCGGACGCGATCGCGGTACGCAGGCGACCCCGCTCGGCATCCCGAGCGAACGCGCCGCATCGAACCTCGGCTTCTTCGAGATCAACGAGAACCGCGTCGGCCTCAGCCGCACCGACGCATGGGGCATCGCGGGCAACGTCTCGGTGGAGTTGAGCCCCACCGTCACCTTCACCTCGATCACATCGTATGACGGCGGCAAGCTCGATCTCGATCAGGCGGCTGATGGATCGCCCAACGACGTGCTCGATATCACGTGGCAGTCCGGCTTCCGCCAGTTCAGCGAGGAAGCGCGGATCAACTACGAAGGCGATGCGCTGAAACTCGTCGGCGGCCTGTTCTATGGCTGGGACCGCACCGTCACCGACAACCGCTTCAACATCGGCAGCGCGCTGGGCGCGGGCGTCGACGGCGGGTTCTTCCAGCACTACCGCCAGAGCCGCCGCTCCTACGCCGCGTTCCTTCAGGGCGACTACGACCTGACCGACAAGCTCGTCCTGACGCTGGGCGCGCGCTACACCTGGGATCGAGGCCAGTACCGCGACGGCTACGCCTTCCTGTTCGCCGGCGGCGTGGACGATGCGATGACGCCGATCGCCTCCACCGTGCCGTGCAGCGGGGCACCGGGCACTTGTGCCTACGATCCCAACGCGCGTTTCAACCTCGACGGCAAGAACAACGCGCTCACCGGCCGTGCGGCGCTGAGCTATACCTTCGACAACGGGTTGCTGGTCTATGCCAGCTACAGCCGCGGCTATCGTTCGGGCGCGTTCAACGGCGGCAGCTACACGTCGTCGGCAGGCGTCAACTACGTGGAGCCCGAGCGCGTCAATGCCTACGAGGCGGGCGTGAAGGGTCGCCTGCTGGGCAACATGCTGACGCTTTCGGCGGCCGGGTTCTATTACGACTACACCAACCAGCAGGTGCAGGACTTGCGCGCCGGTCCGGTCAACTTCCTCGTCAACGCGCCCAAGGCGGAAGTTTACGGCGGCGAAATCGAGGCCACCTTGCGCCCCGCGCCCGGCTTCACGATCAACGCCTCGGGCGGCTACCTCCACGCGACCTACAAGGAACTGTCGCTGCAGGGCGTCGATCTGTCCGGCAACGCGCTGCCCTTCGCCCCGCGCTGGACCGCGCAGTTCGGAGTGGACTGGAAGGTGTTCGACACCGGGCGCGACAGCGTGACGTTTTCGCCCTCGGTCAACTACTTCAGCCGCCAGTACTTCTCGCCCTTCAACACGACCGACGTGGCGGGCACCGGGCAGGTCAATTCGGAACTGCAGCAGGGCGCCTATGCCAAGGTCGATGCGGCGCTCGTCTGGCAGCATGACAACATCGAACTGCGCGGCTGGATCAACAACGCCTTCAACCGCAAGGTTCTGGCCTATGGCCTCGACCTTCGCGGGGCGGGCTTCAACTACAACCTGCTCGTCCCCGCCGCGCCGCGTACCTACGGCGTGACCGCGCGCGTCAGCTTCTGAGCGGAGGGAACGCCATGAGCCCGACCCTGACCCGACCGGACCTCAAAGACCCCGACCTCTACCTCGACCGCGCGCCGCATGACGTGTTCGAAATGCTGCGCAGCATGGAGCCGGTCTACTGGAACCCGGAAAGCGACGGGGCGGGTTTCTGGTCGCTCACCCGCTATGCCGATATCGTCGAGGTATCGCGCAATCCAGCGCTGTTCTCGTCCGCCAGCGAGAACGGCGGCCACCGCATCTTCAACGAGAACGAAGTGGGCCTGACCGGTGCGGGGGAATCGGCGATCGGGGTGCCGTTCATCTCGATCGACCCGCCCACGCATACCCAGTACCGCAAGTTCATCATGCCTGCCGTAGCCCCGGGTCGCCTTGCCGGGATCGAGGAGCGCATCCGCGAACGCTGCCTTGCGCTGGTGGACAAGATCCCGCTCGGCGAGCCTGTGAACATCGTGCCGCTGCTGTCCGCGCCGCTGCCGCTGCTGACCTTGTGCGAGCTGTTCGACCTGCCCGCAGACATGTGGGTGAAGCTTTACGACTGGACCAACGCCTTCGTCGGCGAGGACGACCCGGACTTCCGCCAGAGCCCCGAGGCGATGGCGACGATCCTCGGCGAATTCATGGCCTTCTGCGGTCAGCTGTTCGAGGAACGCCGCGCCGCGCCGGGGCAGGACCTCGCCACGTTGCTTGCGACGATGGAGGTGAACGGCCAGCCCGTCACCTTGCGCGAATTCACCGGCAACATGATCCTCGCGCTGGTCGGCGCCAATGAGACGACGCGCAATTCGCTGAGCCACAGCATAGTCGCCTTTGCCGAGAACCCCGATCAGTGGGACCGCATCCGCGCCGAGCCCGACCTTCTGAAGAACGCCGTGCGCGAGATGGTACGGTACGCAAGCCCGGTCATGCACATGCGCCGCACCGCCATGGCCGATACCGAGATCGGCGGGCAGGCCATCGCCAAGGGCGACAAGGTCGTGATGTGGTACATCGCCGCCAACCGCGACGAAAGCGTGTTCCCCGATCCGCACCGCTTCGATGTGGGGCGCGGCAATATACAGCACCTCGGTTTCGGCACCGGGCAGCATGTCTGCGTCGGCTCGCGGCTGGCGGAGATGCAACTGCGCGTCGCTTTCGGCATCCTTGCCGAGCGGGTGGCGGGCTTTACGGTCCAGTCGCCTCCGCGCCGGTTCCGGTCCAATTTCATCAACGGCCTCAAGAACCTCGACGTGGTGCTGACGCCAGCGTGACAGGAGAAACGACTTTGCTTGGTTTCGACGGTCTGGAACTGCCCGATCTGGTGCTCACGGCGGGCGGGGACCGGCTCCCCCCCCCCCCCCCGCCGTAGGCAGCGAGTTGCTGTTTGAGGTGCTCAGCCAGCGGTACGAACGCGGCAGCACGCTGATCACCAGCAATCTTCCCTTTGATGAGTGGACATCGGTGTTTGGCTC
>NZ_ALVC01000269.1:0-13131 GCF_000293195.2 Sphingomonas sp. LH128 | reverse complement strand
CAGGAACAGGAACCGGCTGTCGGCATCGAGCAGCTTGCGGCAATCGGCGAGAAGCCCCGGAAGGTGCTCTTCCAGACGCCAGGTCTCGCCGGTGGGGCCGCGCCCGAACTTGGGCGGGTCGAGGATGATGCCGTCGTAGCGCTTCTCACGCCGAACTTCGCGCGCGGCGAACTTGGCCGCGTCGTCGATCATCCAGCGCACCGGGCGGTCCTGCAGCCCCGCCAGAGCGGCGTTCTCGCGCGCCTGCGCGACGGACTTCTTGGACGCATCCACATGCGTCACCGGGCCATGGGCCGACAGCGCAAGAGTGCCGACGCCGGTATAGCCGAACAGGTTCATCGTGCTGGCATCGGTGCGCCCGGCCAGCATCCCGCGCATCCAGTCCCACACCGGCGCCATGTCCGGGAAGAAGCCGAGATGACGGAACGGGGTGCACTGCGCGGTGAACGAAACTTCGTTCCACGCCAGCGGCCAGCCATCGCGCGGCACGGCCTTGTCGAACTGCCAGCGGCCACCGCCGTCCTCGTCCGAACCAGGCACGAACTCGCCATGGGCGTCCCAATGCTCGCTCCGCGGAGTCCACATCGCCTGCGGTTCGGGGCGCACGAAGCGGTAGTCGCCGTAGCGCTCCAGCTTGCGTCCGTGGCCCGAATCGACGAGGCCGTAATCCGCCCAACCCTCTCCGGCGAGGATCAGCGGCTCTGTGACAAGCTCAGCCATCAGACTTTCGGGCTGGCGTGCGCCGCCACGAATTCGGTCACGGCCTCGAAGGTGCCGGGCAGCGTTTCGTACTTTTCCTCACGCTCGAACAGGTCGCCCACGCGGGTCGGCAGGGTCGGGCGCTGGCCGGTGGCGCGCTCGACGGCCTCGGGGAACTTGGCGGGGTGCGCGGTCGCCAGCGTGACGACCGGCACGCTCGCGTCGATGCCCGCCGTGCGCGCGGCGAAAAGACCGCAGGCGGTGTGCGGGTCGATCAGTTCGCCGGTCGCCTCGTAAGCCCAGCGGATGGTCGATGCCATTTCGTCCGCATCGGCGCGCGCCGACGAGAACAGCGCCGATGCGCCCTCACGCTGCGCGTTGGTCAGCTGCATCGCCTTGGTAGCCTCGAACCCGGCCATCTGCTCGGCCAGAGCCTTGCCGTCGCGGCCGCCGAGGTCGAACAGCAGGCGCTCGAAGTTCGAGGACACCTGAATGTCCATCGACGGCGCGGCGGTCGGCGTCACCGTCCCCTGCGAGTAATCACCCTCGGCCAACGCGCGGTGGAGAATGTCGTTCACGTTGGTCGCGACGATCAGCCTCTCGACCGGCAGACCCATCTGCGCCGCCACATAGCCCGCGAAAACGTCGCCGAAGTTGCCCGTCGGCACCGAGAACGCCACCTTGCGATGCGGTGCACCCAACTGCAGCCCGGCCGCGAAGTAATACACCACCTGCGCCATCAGGCGCGCCCAGTTGATCGAGTTCACCGCGCCGATGGCGAAGCGATCGGTCATGCCCTTGTCGTTGAATACGCGCTTCACGATCGCCTGCGCGTCGTCGAAGTTGGCGTGCTCCAGCGCGATGTTGTGCACGTTGGGCGCCAGCACCGTCGTCATCTGGCGGCGCTGCACGTCCGAAACGCGGCCCTTGGGGTGGAGCATGAAGATGTCCACCTTCGCACGCCCCGCAACCGCGTCAATCGCCGCAGACCCGGTATCGCCCGAGGTCGCACCCACGATCGTCAGGTTGCGATCCGAACGGCCAAGGAACTCCTCGAACAGCAGGCCCAGCAACTGCAGCGCCACGTCCTTGAACGCCAGCGTCGGGCCGTGGAACAGCTCAAGCAACCACTGCTGCGAATCGAGCTGCTTGAGCGGCGTTACGCCGTCATGCGCGAAACGGCCGTAAGCTGCCGTGGTCAGCTCCAGCAGGCGCTCTTCGGTGAGGCTGCCCGCGACGAACGGCGCCATGACCTTGGCGGCCAGCTCGGCATAAGGAAGCCCCGCCCAGCTCGCGATTTCCTCGGCCGAGAAACGCGGCCACTCACGCGGAACGTAAAGGCCACCATCCGATGCGAGGCCGGCAAGCGTCGCGCCTTCGAAATCAAGCGCCGGAGCGCTGCCGCGGGTGCTGATATAGTCCATCGGGCGCGGTTAGCCGTGAAGGCGGGAAATGAAAAGAGCGTGAAGGGTGTGAAGAAGGAAAGAAATGAATCTGGGGCCATCGCCCCAGACCCCTTAACCGTCGAGGTGACACGCGCAGCCTCCTCCCGCGCCCACGATGAGCCGGGAGACAAAGCAGCCTGCGGCGCAATGTGTGGCTGAGGCTGCTGCGCGCCCGACGACGACGGTATGGGGGTCTGGGGCGCCAAAGGTATATGGGGGGCCCCAGGACTTCCTACTTCCTCTTCCTGAGCGCCAGAAAGTAGATAACCAACGCCGTAGCCGCGAAGAAGAACCACTGCCCCGCATAAGACAAGTGGTTGTTCGGCAGATCCGCCGGATCAGGGATCGCGTTTTCCTCCAGTCCGCCAACCGCAGGCATCGCCACAAGACGCGGGCCGGGGGCGATCATGCCGGTGACGTCTCCGCCCTGCCATGCTCCAGCGTTGGGCTGGAGCGACCATCCCATCACCACCAGCGCCCTGCCACCGCCCGGCAGCGTGCATTCGGCGGTCTGGGCCACGCCGGGCTCCCCTTTGGCGTTGCTTCCGGCGATGCTGCTGCGGTCGCCTACGCCCGCGCAGACGAGATGGGCGCGGCGATAGAGCAGGTCCTTGCCGACGCCTCGGGATGTCCACTCGACGGGCGCGGGGTTCTTCTGCGCGGCGGCGTAGTGGGCCAGCAGCGCTTCCTTTTCATGGAGGCGGCGCAGTTGCCAAAAGCCCATCGCGATCATCACCGCCACGGCGGCAAGGACGATGAGGGTCGCGAAGACGGGGATGCGGCGCATGTCAGGTCCTGATGCGAAAAAGGCAGCCGAAGCGGTCTTCGGCTGCCTTTTCGGAATGAACGATCTGTTCGATCAGTGCGTGGGCCAATTAATGCGTGGGATAGCCCCAGCCGCCCCAGATGTAGACCGCGACGAAGAGGAACAGCCACACTACGTCGACGAAGTGCCAGTACCATGCCGCCGCTTCGAAGCCGAAGTGCTGGCGGGGCGTGAAGTCGCCGTTGTAGGTGCGCTTGAGGCAGACGATCAGCATGATCGTGCCGACGATCACGTGGAAGCCGTGGAAGCCGGTCGCCATGTAGAAGGCCGAGCTGTAGGTGTTGCCGCCGAAGCCGAACGGGGCATGCATGTACTCGTAGGCCTGAATGCACGAGAACAGCGCGCCGAGCAGGATCGTCGCCCACAAGCCCTTCTTGAGCCCTTCACGATCGCCGTGGATCAGCGAGTGGTGCGCCCAGGTGACGGTGGTGCCCGAGCACAGCAGGATCAGCGTGTTGAGCAGCGGCAGGGCGAAGGGGTCCATGACCGCCTCGATCGCCTTGGGCGGCCACTGTCCGCCGATGACGTCCGCCAGTTCGGAGGGGAACAGCGAGAAGTCGAAGAAGGCCCAGAACCAGCCGACGAAGAACATCACTTCCGAAGCGATGAACAGGATCATGCCGTAGCGCTGGTGCAACTGGACGACTGGCGTGTGGTCGCCCGCATGCGCCTCGTTGACGATCTTGGAGAACCACATGAACATCGAGGCCAGCAGGATCGCGAGCCCAGCCCAGGGCACGAAATGGCCGCCGGGCATCTTGTGCATGAACAGCACCATGCCGGTGGTGAAGGTGAAGGCGCCGATGGTCGTCGCCAGAGGCGCGATGTCGGGCGGAAGAATGTGGTAATCGTGGTTCTTCGTACCTGCCATGGTGCCTTCGTCCCCGTTCATCCAATCTCGTGTGCCGTCTGCCGCCCTGTTTTATCATGGCCGACGGTTCTTGGTACTTCGCTTAACTGCCCGTGCGCGGATGGTCCAGTGCCTTTGCGTCCTCCACCCGCGTGACGTGGAAGGTATAGCTCAGCGTGATCTGCTGCACGTCCTTGTTGTCCGGGTCGGTCAGGATCGCCGGATCGACGTAGTAGAGCACCGGCATGCGCACTTCCTCGCCGGGCTTCAGCGTCTGCTCGGTGAAGCAGAAGCACTGGATCTTGTTGAAGTAGCGCGCGGCCTGTTCGGGCTCGACGTTGAAGCTGGCGGTGCCGGTGACGGTCTTGTCGCTATCGTTCTTGGCCCAGAACAGCGCCATGTCGCGGGCGCCGATCGAGACCGTGTCGGTGCGCTGCAGCGGCTTGAACTGCCAGGGCATGTTGCGCTCGACATTGGCGTCGAAGCGGATCGATATCGTCCGGCCGCTGTCCTTGACGGTGGCCGCCTTGGCCTCGTCGGCGCGCTGGGTGGTGCCGCCGTAGCCGGTCACCTGACAGAAGATGCGGTAGAGCGGCACCGACGCGAACCCCAGGCCGAGCATCGCCAGCGCCGCCGAAGCGGCCGTCAGCGCGACCTTGCGGTTGGAGCGGGGTTCGCCCTTCCCCGCCATCAGCCCATCTTCACGATCGAGATGAAGAACACCAGCACCACAAAGGCCGCGAGGCTGAGGCCGAGGGCGCGGTTACGGCTGCGGCGGATCTGTTCGATGGTCTTCTGTTCCTGTGGCGCGGGCATGAAACGTCCTCAAAGCGGAATGTAGCGGTCGACGACGAGCGCGGCGAACAGGGCGAAAAGGTAGAGCACCGAGTAGGCGAACAGCTGCTTCTCGGGCTTCATGGCATCGTCATCGCCGCTGCGCGTGCGCAGTCCAACGCGGATCGAGAGGGCGAGGAACACGGTGGAGAGCGCCAGCGCCGAGATGCCGTAGATCGCGCCCGCGTGCTCCTTGCCCGGCAGCCACCATGGCAGCGCGCTGAGCGGCAGCAGCAGCACGGCGTAGGCGAGGATCTGGCGGCGGGTCGAGCGTTCGCCCGCGACGACGGGCATCATCGGGATGCCGACCTTGGCATATTCGGTCTTCACGAAAAGCGCGAGCGCCCAGAAGTGCGGCGGCGTCCAGAAGAAGATGATCGCGAAGAGCACGACCGGCATCGTCGAGATGTGGCCGGTCGCGGCGATCCAGCCGATCAGCGGCGGGAACGCGCCCGCGCCGCCGCCGATGACGATGTTCTGCGGGGTGCGGGGCTTGAGCCAAATCGTGTAGATCACGGCGTAGTAGACGATCGAGATCGCGAGGATCGCGGCAGCCAGCCAGCTGATCGCGAAGCCCATCAGGAACACCGATGCGGCGCACAGGATACCGGCAAAGTCGCGCGCGGTGGTGCGATCGAGCCGGCCCTGCGGCAGCGGGCGCTTGGCGGTGCGCTTCATCCCGGCGTCGATGTCCGCTTCCCACCACTGGTTGAGCGCGGCGGCGCCGCCTGCGCCCATGGCGATGCACAGGATCGCGGTAAAGCCGAGGACGGGGTGGATGCTTTCAGGCGCGGCGAGCAGGCCGCACAGGCCGGTGAAGATCACCAGGCTCATCACGCGCGGCTTGGTCAGCGCGATCAGGTCGCGCCAATCCGCAGGGGCCGCGTTGGCGGCAGGAATCGAATTCGTGGGGGTCATGATGGGCCGCCCATACACCCGGGGACCGATTCAGGCGAGTGCCAGAACGTCTCAGCCCCATCCGGTGAAGGTTAGCGGCCGCCCCGGACAGGTCCGGGGCGGCCCGCAGGGGATCAGTGGTGCACCGTCTCGCCGATGACCGGAAGGGTCTCGAACTGGTGGTACGGCGGCGGGCTGGAGAGCGTCCACTCAAGCGTGGTCGCGCCTTCGCCCCAGTAGTTGTCACCCACCTTCTTGCCTGCGGTGAAGGCGTAGATGATGTTGATGAACCAGATCACGAGGCTGAAGGCCATCACCATGTAGCCCACGGTCGCGATGTGATTCCAGTGGGTATAGGCTTCCGCGTAGTCCGGATAGCGGCGCGGCATGCCCTGCAGGCCCAGGAAGTGCATCGGGAAGAAGATCATGTTCACGCCCACGAAGAAGATCCAGAAGTGGACGTGGGACAGGAACTCCGAGTGCATGCGGCCGCTCATCTTCGGGAACCAGTAGTAGAACCCGGCGAAGAGCGCGGTCACCGCACCCAGCGACAGCACGTAGTGGAAGTGCGCGACGACGAAGTAGGTGTCGTGCACCACGTCGTCGATGCCGCCGTTGGCAAGGTATACGCCGGTGACGCCGCCCACGGTGAACAGGAAGATGAAGCCCATCGCCCAGACCATCGGCGACTTGAACTCCACCGAACCGCCCCACATCGTGGCGATCCACGAGAAGATCTTCACGCCGGTCGGCACCGCGATGACCATGGTGGCGGCGGTGAAGTACATCTTGGTGTTCACCGAAAGGCCGGTGGCGTACATGTGGTGCGCCCACACGATGAAGCCGACCACGCCGATCGCGACCATCGCGTAAGCCATGCCGAGGTAGCCGAACACCGGCTTCTTCGAGAAGGTCGAGATGATCTGCGAGATGATGCCGAAGCCAGGCAGGATCATGATGTAGACTTCGGGGTGACCGAAGAACCAGAACAGGTGCTGGTAAAGCACCGGATCACCGCCGCCCGAAGCGTCGAAGAAGGTGGTGCCGAAGTTGCGGTCGGTCAGCAGCATGGTGATCGCGGCGGCGAGGACCGGCAGCGAGAGCAGCAGCAGGAACGCGGTCACCAGCACCGACCACACGAACAGCGGCATCTTGTGGATGGTCATCCCCGGCGCGCGCATGTTGAAGATCGTGGTGATGAAGTTGATCGCGCCCATGATCGAGCCTGCACCGGCAAGGTGCAGCGCGAAGATGCCGAAGTCCACCGCAGGTCCGGGCGAACCGCTGGTCGACAGCGGCGCATAGACCGTCCAGCCGGTGCCCGCGCCGTTGCCCGTGCCGCCCGGCACGAAGGCGGAGCACAGCAGCGAGCAGAAGCCCGCCACCGTCAGCCAGAACGAGATGTTGTTCATGCGCGGGAACGCCATGTCCGGCGCGCCGATCATGATCGGCACGAACCAGTTGCCGAAGCCGCCGATGATCGCGGGCATCACCATGAAGAACACCATGATCAGACCATGCGCGGTGATGAGCACGTTCCAGGTGTGCAGCGTGGTGTTGAAATCCGGGTTCACCGCGCCGAACCAGCGCGCGAAGGTGTCGAGGTACTGGATGCCCGGCTCGTTCAGCTCGACGCGCATCATGCCCGAGAAGGCACCGCCGATGATCCCCGCGAAGATCGCGAAGATCAGGTACATCGTGCCGATGTCCTTGTGGTTGGTCGACATGAACCAGCGCGCGAAGAACGCGGGCTTGTGTTCGGCGTGATGGCCGTGGTCTTCCGGGTGAGCCTGGAAGTGGTCAGCGGTGGTTGCCATGGTGGGGACCCTGTCCTCTCGTATCGCTATTATTCGGCTTCGGCGGTCGCTTCGCCGGCAGGCGCTTCGGAAGCAGGAGCTTCAGAAGAACCTGGGGCGGGAGCGGCGGCAGGAGCCGCAGCGGCTTCGGCGGCGCCGGATGCACTTGGCGCAGGCTTCTTCTGCCCATCGATCTCCGCGCCGGCATGGGTCAGGACCCAGGCATTATACTTATCACGCGGCAGCGCCTCGACCGCGATCGGCATGTAGCCGTGCTTGGCGCCGCACAGTTCGGAGCACTGGCCGTAATAGACGCCCGGCTTCTCGATGAAGAGGACCTTCTCGTTGATGCGGCCCGGCACCGCGTCCAGCTTGAACCACAGCGAGGGCACCGCGAACGAGTGGATCACGTCGGTGGCGGTGATCTGCAGGCGGATCGGTTCGCCGACCGGCACGACCATGCGGTTGTCGACCTCGAGGTGCGACGGACCGTCCCAGGGCTTGGAGCCGACTTCGCGCACGCCGTTGTTGACCACCGGCTGGCCGGGGATGTTCAGCATGTTCGAGATCACCTCGAAGTCGCCGTTATCCGGGTAGCCGTACGTCCAGAACCACTGGTTGCCGGTGACCTTGACGGTCAGCGCGGTCTTGGGCGCGGGCTTGTACTGCTTGGCGATGAGGTCGATCGAGGGCACCGCGATGCCGATCAGGATCAGCACCGGCGCCAGCGTCCACACCACTTCGAGAACGGTGTTGTGGCTGGTTTTCGACGGCACCGGATTGGCGCGACGGTTGAAGCGCACGATGACGATGGCCAGCAGCGCCAGCACGAACAGCGAGATGATGAGGCAGATCCACAGCAGGCCGTGGTGCAGCCATTCGCCGTATTCACCCGTAGGCGAGAACTGCTGCTGGAGGTTGATACCGCCGTCGACCGGCATGCCGATGCCCGGCGTCGGCTTCATCGGGGTATAACTTCCGGCGGAAGGAGCGGCGGCGTCCTGCGCCATTGCAGGCGCGGCGAACGTCAGCACGCTGGCGAGAGCCCCGTTAAAGGATAGTCCAAGGGCTCTGCGAACCCTTCCTGCACCAATGGAAATCTTGCCCAATGTCATGGTTTTTTGCGCTTCCACTTCCTTCGAACGCTTGTGCCGTATCAACGACTTCAAGCGCACCCCTGTCATGGCGGCGTTTTTCGCCCCCTTTGGGCCGGGCTATACGCGGCCTTGCCGCCCGTCTCAAGCGCCTCTAGGGGAATTTTTGCCGCAAGCGCCAGACGAACTGCGCGCGAACACTCGAAAAACGCTCCAGAGGTATAGTTGCAAATGCTCGAAGAAGAGGTCCTCGCCGAATTCCGCGCCTGCAAGGCGCTGCTGGAAGGACACTTCCTGCTGTCGTCCGGCCGCCACAGCGCGTACTATCTTCAGTGCGCCCGCGTCCTGATGAACCCCGACCGCGCCGCGCGTCTTGCCGTCGCCATCGCATCCAAGCTGCCGCACGACATTCGCAAGCAGATCACCAAGGTCGTCTCGCCCGCGATGGGCGGCGTCATCATCGGCCAGGAGATGGGCCGCGCCCTGCAGGTCGACGCGATGTTCGTCGAGCGCCCCACCGGCACTTTCGAACTGCGCCGCGGTTTCTCGCTGGAACCGGGCGACAAGGTGCTGATGGTCGAGGACGTGGTGACCACCGGCCTGTCCAGCCGCGAGGCCATCAAGGCGATCGAGGAAGCCGGCGGCACCGTGATCGCGGCGGCCTCGCTGGTCGATCGCTCGGCCGGGTCGGTGGATCTGGGCGTGCCGTTCTTCCCGCTAGTGGCGCTCAATTTCCCGACGTACGCGCCGGACGAACTGCCGCCCGAACTGGCCTCTTCGCAGGCGGTGAAGCCCGGCAGCCGCGCCCAGTAAATCTCGGAACGTCGCTCCCTGATCGGACAATCCTTCGACAAGCTCAGGATGATAGAATGAACGTGCTCAAGCCCGCCCGCCTGCGTCTCGGCGTCAACATCGACCATGTCGCGACGATCCGCAACGCGCGCGGCGGCGAGCATCCGGACCCGGCCCGCGCCGCCCAGATCGTGGCGCGCGCGGGCGGCGACGGCATTACCGTGCACTTGCGCGAGGATCGCCGCCACATCCGCGACGACGATCTCTTCCGCGTCGCGGAGGCGACCGGCCTGCCGATCAACCTGGAGATGGCGGCAACCGACGAGATGCTCGAGATCGCCCTGCGCCACCGTCCTCACGCCGCCTGCATCGTGCCCGAGCGGCGCGAGGAGCGCACGACCGAGGGCGGCCTCGACGCGGCGGGCCAGCACAATCGCCTCGCGCCGATCGTCTCGCGCCTGTCGGACGCAGGGATTCGCGTCAGCCTCTTCATCGCCCCCGAGCCGCGCCAGATCGAGGCCGCGATGAAGCTCGGCGCCCCGGTGGTGGAATTCCACACCGGCGAATATGCCCATGCTGAGGGCGAGCAGGTGGCGCATGAGTTGCGCCGCATCGTCGACATGTCGGCGCTCGCGGCCAAGAACGGCATCGAGCCGCACGCCGGGCATGGCCTGACGTACGAGAACGTCCAGCCCATCGCGGCGATTCCGCAACTGGCGGAACTCAACATCGGTCACTACCTCATCGGCGAGGCGATCTTCATCGGGCTGGAAGCCAGCGTGAAGAAGATGCGCGCGCTGATGGACGAGGTGCGGTGATGACGAAGCAAGCGGGAGCCCGGGCATGATCATCGGTCTCGGCTCGGACCTGTGCAACATCGAGCGAATCGCCAGTTCGCTCGAACGCTACGGCGACCGCTTTCTGGGTCGCGTCTTCACCGAGGTGGAGCGCGCCAAGGCCGCCCGCCGCCCGCACACCATCGCGGGCACGCTGGCCAAGCGCTTCGCGGCCAAGGAGGCGTTTTCCAAGGCGGTCGGAACCGGGTTCAAGGCGGGCGTGTTCATGAAGGACATCGGCGTCGTCAACGCTCCCTCCGGCGCGCCGACGCTGGCGCTGACCGGCGGCGCGAAGGAACGGCTGGATTCCATGATCCCCGCAGGCCATGAAGCCGTGGTTCACCTGACACTCACGGACGACCACCCATGGGCGCAGGCCTTCGTGATCATCGAAGCGCGCCCCCTCTCCTAATCGCCGAGTTTCCCCCCGCATGACCGAACAGACCGCCCGGCCAGACTCCCTCGAACAGGCCAAGCCGGCAAGGCAGCCCCGCACCACCAACTGGTGGCAGGAGCTACGCGGCCTCTTCCTCATGCTGCTGGGCGTGCTGGCATTCCACTCGCTGGTGGCCAAGCCGTTCTACATCCCCTCGATCTCGATGATGCCGGGGCTGCTGGTGGGGGACCGGCTGGTGGTGTCGAAGTATCCCTACGGCTGGAACTGGTCGTCGCTGAGCTTCCACTTGCTGCCGCGCTCGACCACGCGCATCCTCGGCTCCACGCCCGCATACGGGGACATCGTCATCGTCGTGCCCGGCAATCGCAAGGCCGACCTCATCAAGCGCGTCGTCGCCCGTCCGGGAGACCGCATCGCCGTGATCGACGGCCGCATCCGCCTCAACGGCAAGTTCATCCCGCGCGAGATCGAGCCGCCGGTGCAGATCCCCGCCGACGACAAGCTGACCTGCGAAGGGCAGGAGCCGGGCCACTGCTACGACGGCTTCGAGCAATACCGCACCCGCCTGCCCTCCGGCCGCGAGGTCTACGAACTGCCGACCTACCGCGAGACGTTGCCCAACGGGGCCAGCTATCAGGTGATCGACTATGTCACGCAGAGCCTCGACAACTATCCCGAGGTCACGATCCCCGCAGGCCACGTCTTCCTGATGGGTGACGACCGCGACCGTTCGGCGGACAGCCGCGCGCCGTTCACCACCAATTGGCAGGGCCAGCCCGACGGCGGCCTCGGCGGTCCGGTGCCGCTGTCCGACATCGGCGGACGGGCGGAGTTCATCACCTTCTCGCTCGATGGCTCGCAAAGCTGGAACCCGCTGACCTGGTGGAGTTCCATGCGCGACGGGCGGGCCTTCACCAGCCTGCGCCCGCGCGTCGATCCCGCGAAGGCGTACTGACCGGGCATGGCGCGCAAGTTCCTCTACGTCATCGCGGGACTGACGGTAGCGGTGCTGGCGCTGATGCTGGCCCTTTGGTTCTGGTCCGAGGACCTGACCGAGATGGCCTTCGTGCCCAACGTTTCCTTTGCGGAACAGCAGGCGCTGCCGCCCGAATCGTGGAACAACCCGGCGATGTGGGTCGCGCGGCCGGGCCTGAAGGACGATCCCTCCTCGTGGCTCCCTCCCGGGATCGAGGCCCCCAAGACAAAACTCCCGGTCGCGGTCTTCTTCGTCCACCCCACCAGCTACATCGCACGTGACGCCTGGAACGCCGCGCTGGACGACACAGTCAGCCGCGACCGCGCGAACCTTTTCGTCCAGGGCATGGCCAGCCCGTTCAACGAGGGCGAAGTCTGGGCGCCGCGCTACCGGCAGGCCGCCGTCGGCACCTTCCTGACCGCAAAGCCCGAAGCCGCGCAGGCGATCGACCTGGCCTACGCCGACGTGCGCGCCTCGTTCGAGATATTCACGCGCAACCTGAGGCCGGACCAGCCGATCGCGCTGGCGGGCCATAGCCAGGGCGCGTTCCTGCTGCGCCGCCTGATGCGCGACCGCATCGCCGGGACACCGCTGGCGCAGCGCCTCGTCGGGGCATGGGTGATCGGCTGGCCGGTCTCGCTGGAGCATGACCTGCCGAAGATGGGCGTCCCCGCCTGCGAGCGCGCGGACGAGCCCGGCTGCATCGTCAGCTGGCTTTCGGTCGCCGACCCGGCGGATACCGCGATGCTGCTCAAGGCCTATGCACGGCGCACCGGGCTCGACGCGAAGTCGGTGGCGGGCAGCGCGTTCCTGTGCACCAATCCGCTGACGGGCGTGCCGAGCGCCGCCGCCGGGGCCGAGGCGAACCTCGGCACCCTCGTGCCCGACTTCAAGGCCCGTAGCGGAACCATGGCCGCGCAGGTCGTCCCCGCGACTTGCAGCCCCGACCACTTCCTCCACATCGGCCCGCCGCCCAAGCTCGACCTCGGGGCCTATGTGCTGCCGGGCAACAACTATCACCTCTATGACGTGACCCTGTTCTGGGCGAACCTCAGGGCCGATTTCGAAAGGCGCACCCAAGCGTGGCTGGCGAAGCAGCAAAAGTGACCCCGACCACCAGCGCGCTGGAGTTCCGCGAGGCCCTGCCGAACAAGGGCGCGCTGCTCGGCCTCGACCTCGGCACCCAGACCATCGGCACTGCGTTCTGCGATGCCGGCTGGCGTATCGCCTCGCCCGGCAAGACGATCAAGCGCGGCAAGTTCGGCGCCGACAAGGCGCTGATGGAAGACCTGATCCGCGAACGCTCGGTCAAGGGCATCGTCATCGGGTTGCCGCTCAACATGGACGGCTCCGAGGGCCCGCGCGCGCAATCGAGCCGCGCCTATGCCCGCAACCTGTCGGTGCTGGGCCTGCCGATCCTGCTGTGGGACGAACGCTGGTCCACCTCCAGCGCCGAGCGCGGCCTCATCGAACAGGACATGAGCCGCGCCAAGCGCGCCACGCGTATCGATTCGGCGGCGGCGGCGGTGATCCTGCAAGGCGCCGTCGATGCGCTGGCTGGGGGGCTGTTCTAGAGGGGCGCTGGACGGAATTGCCGTAGGCGCCCTAATTGCGGACCTCGCCTGATCCTCCCTGTCGCGAAGCGATGGGGAGGGGGACCGCCGACGCAGTCGGTGGGGGGGGGGGGGG
>NZ_ALVC01000268.1:0-3665 GCF_000293195.2 Sphingomonas sp. LH128 | reverse complement strand
GACAGGGAGGATAAACCACCGCAAAGGGCGAAACCGGAAAAGCCGGTTTCGCGTGGGCCACCGGACCCGGTCACTTCGGCTGGTAAGTCTGCTCGATGCCGGGGAAGCTGCGATCGCGCACTTCTGCGGCGTACTGCGCGGCTGCTTCCGAAACCACCGAGCCCATGTCGGCATACTTCTTCACGAAGCGCGGCACCCGCTCGAACATGCCGAGCATGTCCTCGGTAACCAGTACCTGCCCGTCGCACTGTGCCGAGCCGCCGATGCCGATGCTGGGACAGGCGATGGCGCGGGTGGCTTCGATGGCGATCGTCTCGACGACGCCCTCGATCACGATCGAGAACGCTCCGGCTTCGTCGAGCGCCTTGGCATCGGCGACGATCTTGGCCGCCTCGGCCTCGCTGCGGCCGCGCGCATTGTAGCCGCCGAGCACGTTCACCGCCTGCGGGGTCAGGCCGATGTGGCCCTGTACGGGGATGCCGCGCTCGTTCAGGAAGCGTACCGTTTCCGCCATCGCCGCTCCGCCTTCGAGCTTCACGCCCGCGCAGCCGGTTTCCTTCAGCAGCCTCGATGCATTGGCGAAGGCCTGTTGGGGCGACTGCTCGTAAGTGCCAAAGGGCATGTCGACGATGACGGCGGCATGGTAGCTGCCACGCACGACGGCGGCGCCGTGGGCGATCATCATCTCCAATGTCACCGGCACGCTGGAGGGCAATCCGTAGATCACCTGACCGAGGCTGTCGCCGACGAGCAGGAGGTCGCAATGCGCGTCGAGCAACTGCGCCTGCCGTGCCGTGTAGGCCGTCAGCATGACGATCGGTTGTTCGGTCACGCCGTCCTTCTTGCGGCGGCGAATCGCCGGAATCGTCAGGCGCTTCATCGGCGCCGGAGTGGGGTTTGCGCGGCTGGTCGCGGTGTCGATCTGGAAGGTCGTAGACATGGGTGGGGCTTCTAGCGCCCGATCTGGTCCCCGGCAAATCTCCAGAGTGGGCCGTACGCCTGCCGTGGGCACGGGATATACCGGATTGTTGTAAGAATATTACAATGCTGGGGAATTTACCGCAGGGGCCTCTTGCCAAGCGCCTGCTTGTCGTTAGCCTCCTGGCATTCGCAATTCGGGGGTCCACATGTTCGGACGCGTAAAGCCGCTCGACGCCATTCTGGCGACGGCGGAAAAGAAATCTCTTCACCGATCACTGGGTCCTGTCCAACTGACGCTTCTGGGCGTCGGCGCCATCATCGGCACCGGTATCTTCGTGCTCACTGCCGCAGCTGCGCAGAAGGCCGGTCCCGGCATGATGTGGAGCTTCATCATCGCCGGCGCGGTCTGCGCCGTCGCGGCGCTGTGCTATTCGGAACTGGCCTCGATGGTGCCGGTTTCGGGCTCGGCCTACACCTACTCCTATGCCGTCGTCGGCGAAGTGCTGGCCTGGATGGTCGGCTGGGCGCTGATCCTTGAATACGCCGTCGCGGCTTCGGCGGTCTCCGTCGGTTGGTCCGGCTACTTCATGGGCCTGCTCAAAAGTCTGACGGGGTTCGAGCTACCGGCGATGTTGGCGGCCGGGCCGACGTGGTCGCTCACCGGCGTCGACTTCTCCAGCGGCATCATCAATGTGCCCGCCGTGGTCGTGGCACTCGCGGTGACTTTCCTGCTGATGCTGGGCACCAAGGAAAGCGCGACCTTCAACGCGGTTCTGGTCGCGATCAAGGTGGCGGCGCTGACGATGTTCGTCATCCTCGCGCTGCCGGTGCTCAATACCGAGCATTTCGCACCCTTCGCACCCAATGGCTGGTTCGGACCGGCCGGCACCAGCGGTCTCGGCATAGTCGGGGCCGCTTCCTCCATCTTCTTCGCCTATGTCGGCTTCGATGCGGTCTCAACCGCTGCGGAAGAGACGAAGAACCCACAGCGCAACGTGCCGATCGGCCTGATCGGTAGCCTCGCGCTTTGCACCGTGTTCTATCTGCTCGTCGCAGCCGGTGCGATCGGTGCCATCGGCGCCCAGCCGACCGCTCTGGGCACGCAGCCCGGCTCGGCAGAGTTCACCGCCCAGTGCGCGGCGCTCGCCGCCAAGGGCAGCCAGCCGCTGGTCTGCTCGCAGGAGGCGCTGGCGCACGTTCTGCGTTCGATCAACTACACCCGCGCGGGTGACCTTATCGGTCTCGCAGCGAACCTGGCGCTGCCTTCGGTCATCCTGATGATGCTCTACGGCCAGACCCGCATCTTCTTCGTGATGGCGCGCGACGGCCTGCTGCCGGAGAAGCTAGCGACCATCCACCCCAAGTGGAAGACGCCGCACATCGTCACCCTGATCACCGGCGTCTTCGTGGCGATCGCCGCGGCGCTGCTGCCTGTCGGCCAGTTGGCGGACATCTCTAACTCGGGCACGCTCTTCGCGTTCCTGATGGTGTCGGTCGCGGTGCTGATCCTGCGCGTGCGTGATCCGCATCGCCATCGTCCGTTCCGCACACCGCTGGTGTGGGTCGTGGCGCCGATCGCGATCATCGGTTGCGTGACGCTGTTCTTCAACCTGCCGACCGAAGCGATGCTGGTGCTGCCGATCTGGGGCGCGATCGGCCTCGTGTTCTACTTCGCCTATGGCTACCGCAAGAGCCACGTGGGCCGGGGCCTCGTCGAGGTTCACGAGGAGGATACCGACGTGCCTCCGCAGACGGTGCCGCCGATCTCCTGATCGGCGCGGCAAGCAATTATGAAGGAGGGGAGGGCAGCTTGGTGCTCTCCCCTTTTCTTATGCCCCGCTCATGCCGGTCTATCCCTAGGTTTTCCACAGCTTTGCCGACAGGCGGCAACGAAGGCCGCGTGCACGACTTGTTGGTTGCATGGTCCTTTCCCGCTTCGACCAGTTCGCCGTTGCCGTGCTGCTGGCCGCCTCGTTCGTACTGGCTAGCCTGGCCTGGCTGCATGATCATCCAGAACACGATCCCCGTGCGCCATTGACGCTTGCCGAGCCCGACGGATGGGCAACCGGGCGCAAGTTCGCAGCGCTGCGGTCCAGCCGGGCTGTGTGCGGGGCTTTTCTCGACAGCGCCGGGGTGAATACGCCTGCACTGCCCGCGACAGGCAACGGGGCATGTCTCAGAGACGATCGGCAGGTCCTGGGCGCACCAGCGCGCCTTGGGACCCTATTACGTCCTCAGGGCGGCCAGGCGACGTGTGCGGTCGACGCCGGACTTGCCCGCTGGATAAGACACGGCGTGCAGCCTGCCGCAGAGGCGGTATTCCGTCAGAAGGTGGTGCGTATCGAACATCTTGGCACCGCAAGCTGTCGCCGGATCGGCGGCGGTGAACGCGGCAACTGGAGTGAGCATGCCACCGGCAACGCCATCGATATCGCCAGCTTCGTATTGGCGGACGGAAGCCGGATAAGCGTGGCGAAGGATTGGAATGGAAAGGACGCGGCGACGTCGCGCTTCCTGCATGACGTACGGGATGCTGCCTGTCGCAGCTTCTCTACCGTGCTGTCGCCCGACTACAACGCGGCTCATGCCGATCACCTGCATCTCGATCAGGCGAAACGCGCCGGGGGATGGTCAACCTGCCGATGAGTTGGGGGACGCGAAAAGAGAAATGGTGACCCCTACGGGAATCGAACCCGTGTTTCAGCCGTGAAAGGGCCGCGTCCTAGACCGCTAGACGAAGGGGC
>NZ_ALVC01000267.1:0-7723 GCF_000293195.2 Sphingomonas sp. LH128 | reverse complement strand
GGCAGCCGCTCCTCAACGATCTCGATCGCCTTCAGGAAGCCACCATCGAAAAGGACGGCAAGGTCATAACCACCCGCACCCACGTCTCGGGCCAGGTGGGCAATGTCTTCAAGGCAACGGGCATCGCGCTGCCGGCCAATATCAGCGAGTTGCCGCCGGAAACCTGAGCTTTTGCAAGCTCAACCAACCCCGAAAATGTAGTGGTAACACCTGCGTCGGCGCGCGCATGTCATTGAACAAAAATGCCTTTTCCGAAAGCACTGTTCAAGTTGGGCCTGACCGAAGCAGTAGCGAGCATCCACCTAAGTCAGGCTATGGGCTATCCCTCACATGGTTAGAGGGCAAAAAAGCTCCCCTCCTTTTCCACAATCCGCGGCGGTCCCGGACAGGCGGAGGTGATTGGCTGGGTCGTGCTGCCACCGGCTCACAGGCAGCGATCTTCGCCATTTCCGCTACGTCTCCGCCGGCCACCACCGCTTGGGGAGTTCGAAAGCCGCGTAAAATGCGCATTTTGCGTGTGCCGGCAATCGGATAGCTTCATGCCTGCAAGAATTGCATCCGCTTTGCCGGCATCGGTCGGTAACGCGATGACATGTGCATTGCCTTGTGGAATGTTGTCAGAGGGGACAATTGCCTGGCGGGGCTGAATTTCAAGTATTCTCCAGGCGGGAAAATGGAGGGTGTATGCTGCATTGCCAAAAGATTACGAAATCTTCATGCAGATCGGTGCAGACTTCGCTGGAACTTGTCTTTCGAAGCCGATAAATCCCGCGCAAATCCGAGGGACACTCATCGTTCATGACGCCGTTCAAGGTCGTTCGTGAGCGGTGGCTGGCATGCGCATTGACCTGCCTTGCACCGCTGCCGTTCATCACCCCCATCGCACTTGCAGCATCGCCCGCTCCGTCGCAGCAGACCGCGTTCAGTCTCGACGCGGCGATGGCCGCTGCCGAGACCGACAACATCGATGTGATCCGGTCCCGGCTGGCGTTGAAGACTGCGCAGGCCAACCTGCGGATCGCGGATACCGCGCCCAACCCGAACCTCAATCTCAGCGCGGTGCAGCTGCGTCCGGGGCGGATCGGCAGGCGCCCGCTGGATTCGGTGGCGGACACCGTCGTCGGCATCGACCTGCCGCTGGAGCGCGGCGGCAAGCGGCAGGCCCGGACCGGCGAAGCGCGCGCGTTGATCGATGCCGCCGCAGGCGACCTGGCCAGCGCGCGGCGCGACATGCGCGAGGCCGTGTACGGCGCCTATTTCGACCTCAAGGCGGCAGAACAGCGTAGCGCGATCCTTTCAGCGATTGCGGCCAGCTATGCCGACAGCCAGCACATGGCGCATACGCAGGAGCACGCGGGCTCGATCTCGCGCGGGGACCTGTCGCGTCAGGCGGTGGAAGCCTCGCGCGCGAAGACCGACGCGCAGCAGGCGGCGATCGCGCTGCAGGTGGCGCGGCTCGGCCTCGCCACCCTGATCGGACGAGAACGGGATGCGCCCGACATTGCTACAAGCGGTGATTGGGTCGATGCGCCCGCCGCCGCCAGTACGGAGCCGGCGGACCTTCTGGCCTTGCGCCGTCCGGACGTGTTGGCGGCGCAGTCGCGCGTCGAGGCGGCTCGGCGCAGCCTCGACGGCGCGCATGCGCTGCGCCATCCCGACGTGACCGTCAGCATGCAGTACGAACACGCTATGGACGACCTCGGCGTCGGCAGCAGCGTCGGCGTGGGCGTTTCCGTGCCGTTGCCGGTGCGCAACCGCTACAGCGGCGAAGTGGACGCCGCCGGCACCGCGCTGGTCCAGGCCGAGGCGGAGGCGCGCAAGGCGGCGGCCGTGGCAACGGCCGAGATCACCATCGCCCGCCAGTCGCTTTCCCAGGCCAGCGAACGACGCCGTGAGATCGAGGAACGGCAACTGCCCGCCGCGCGCGATGCCGCGGGCGTCGCCGAATTCGCCTATACCAACGGGGCGACGTCGCTGCTCGAACTGCTCGATGCCCGCCGCTCGCTGCGGGCTGTAGAACTTGGCGCGGTCGATGCCCGTGCCGACGAAGCCCATGCCATCGCGCAGCTTCAGGCTGCCGAAACCACTGGCGAAACCACCGGAGACGATCGATGAGGGCTTCTGCCCCCGCAGCATTTGGCCGAGCCTTTGGCGCAGCCCTGCTGGCCACCGCCCTGACCGCCCCGCTTGCCGGCTGCGGCCAGTCCGATGCGCCGCCCGCCGCCGCGCCGAGCAAGTCGCCCGACCTCATCAGCTATGCGCCGGGCTCGGCCGAACTCGACACCGTGCAGATCGTCACCGCCACCACCAGCCCGCTGCCGATCTCGGCCGACATGAACGCGCGTCTTGCACTCGACGAATCGCAGACCAGCCGCGTCGGCGCGCCGGTGGCCGGGCGGGTGACGCAGGTTCTGGCCGACATCGGCCAAGCGGTGAAGGCCGGGCAGGCACTGGCCTATCTCGATGCGCCCGATCTCGGCCAGGCGCGCGCCGATCTGCTCACCGCCCAGGCCGAAAGCACCCGCAAGGCGCGCGAGATGGCCCGCTCGCACATGCTGTTCGACGGGGGCGCGATCTCCCGCCGCGATCTCGAAGGCGCGCAGGCCGATGCCGCCGGGGCCGGGGCCGAACTGGAGCGCGCGCGCTTGCGCCTGCGCAACCTGGGGAGCGGCGCGGGCGATGCGCTGGCGCTGACCAGTTCGGTCAGCGGCTACGTCATCGACCGTCAGATCAATCCCGGCCAGCAGGTCGGCGCCGGACAGACCCCGCTCTACACCGTGTCCAACCCGCGCACCTTGTGGCTGTTCCTCGACGTTCCCGAGGCGTCGAGCAGCCGCGCACGCATCGGCGAGGCGGTGGAATTCGACGTACCGGCCTGGCCCGGCCGCCGCTTTACCGGCAAGATCACGCAGATCGGCCTCGCGGTAGACCCGGCCACGCGCCGTGTGCAGGTGCGCGCCGAAGTCGGCAATCCCGACCTCGCGCTCAAGCCCGAGATGTACGCCCGTGCGCGCCTCGTCACCGACGACGGCCGCCGCGCGATCAAGGTTCCCAATGCCGCGATCTTCGAATCCGGCATGAAGAACTACATCTTCCGCGTGGAGGCGCCCGGTCGCTTCCGCCGCGTTCCGGTGGAAGTGGGCGAACGCGGAGACAGCTTCTCCTACGTGACGTCCGGCATCCGCAACGGCGAACGCATCGTCGGCGAAGGTGCGCTGCTGCTCAACGCCCAGCTTTCCGGGGGCTGATCCGATGTTGGAAAGACTGGCCCGCTTCGTCGTCGAGAAGCGGATCTTCGTGATCGTCATGGTCGTGGCCCTGATCATCGTCGGCGGCCGCGCGGTGATGAGCCTGCCGATCGAGGCTTTCCCCGACGTGCAGGACGTGCAGGTCGTGGTCATCAGCCAGCAGGCCGGGCAGGCGCCGGAGGAGATGGAGCGGTCCATCTCGCTGCCGATCGAGCGCGCGCTGGCGGGTACGCCGGGCGTGAACGACATCCGCTCGGTCTCGATCACCGGGCTGTCAGTGGTCACGTTGATCTTCAACGACGGCACGGACGATTACTTCGCCCGCTCGCAGGTGCTGGAAAAGCTGCGGGACGCCAATCTGCCCGCCGGCGTAACGCCCAGCTTGGCGCCGCTGTCCACCGCGGTCGGCGAAGTCTATCGCTACGTGCTGGACAAGCCGGCGGACGTGCCGCTCTACGAAGCGCGCGCGATTCAGGACTTCGTGGTACGTCCGACGCTGCGCATGGTGCCTGGCGTGGCGGATGTCACCAGCTTCGGCGGCAGCATCAAGCAGTACCAGATCCTCGTCCGCCCCGATCTGCTCAAGCGCTACGGCGTCACCGTGGCCGACGTGCAGACCGCCGTGGGCAAGGCGAACTCAAACGTTGGCGGCGGCGTGATCCCGCGCGGCGACGAAGTCGTCGTGGTGCGCGGGGTCGGCCTCTACAAGTCGATCGACGACGTCGGCAACACCGTGGTCCGCGCGCAGAACGGCAATACCGTGCGCGTGCGCGATCTGGGCGACGTGCAGATCGGCACGCCCGAACGCAGCGGCATGGTTGCCTACGACCACAAGGACGATGTCAGCGAAGGCATCGTCACCATGGTCAAGCGCCAGAACGCCGCCGTGGTGGTGCAGGGCGTGCGCGACGCGGTGGACAAGATGAACGCGCAGTTCCAGGCCGATGCGAAGCGCACGGGCAAGCCGCCGATCCAGATCCGCGCGACCTACCAGCGCACCAAGCTGCTCGACAAGACCGTGGAGACGGTGGCGGAAAACCTCGTCGTCGGCGCCACTCTGGTGACGGTGTTGCTGCTGGTGTTCCTGCGCAACTGGCGCGCGGCGCTGGTCGTCGCGGCGATCATTCCGCTGGCACTGCTGGCGGCCTTCGCGGGCCTCAATACGGTGAACGTGCCCGCCAACCTGATCTCGATGGGCGCGGTGGACTTCGGCATCATCATCGACTCTGCCGTTGTGCTGGTGGAGGCGCTGATGGTCGCGCTGTCGCTGGAAGCGGCGCGGCACGGGGGCGTGCAGCCGGACAGGATCCGGCGCAACCAGGTGCTGCGCAACACGGTGGCCAACCTGGCGCGGCCGATCCTGTTCTCCAAGGCCATCATCATCATGGCCTTCGTGCCGATCTTCACCTTCCAGCGCGTGGAAGGGAAGATGTTCTCGCCGGTTGCACTGACGCTGTCCTTTGCGCTGGGCGCGGCGCTGGTGCTGACGCTTTCGTTCTTGCCGGCGGTGCTGAGCTTCCTTGTCGAACGCTACGACATGGCGGAAAAGCACATCGTCTGGATGGACCGTCTGCGCGATGGGTATCGCAGCACGGTGGAGAAGGCGCTGCCGCGCACCAAGGCGGTGGTTGTGGCCTCCGGGCTGGCGCTGGTGCTGGCCTTCCTGATGATCCCGCGTCTGGGTTCTGAGTTCCTGCCCAAGCTGGACGAAGGCAACATCTGGCTCACCGTCCAGCTCACGCCCTCGGCCTCGATGGAGACCACGCGCAAGGTCGAGAAGCGTGTGCGCGCAATCATGCTTTCCTACCCGGAAGTAGCGCATGTCGGCTCCGAGACCGGCCGCCCGGACGACGGGACCGACCCCAAGGGACCGTCCAGCCTGCAGATGCTGATCGACCTCAAGCCGCGCAGCGAATGGCGTTCCAAGTTCGGCTCGAAGGCCGCGCTTGAGGATGACATGCGCAAGCAGGTGGACAAGATCCCCGGCGTACCCACCAATTTCAGCCAGGTGATCGAAGACAGCGTCGAGGAAAGCCTTTCGGGCGTGAAGGGCGAAATCTCGGTGAAGATCACCGGGCCGGACCTCAACGTGCTGGAGCAACTGGGCGAGCAGACCGCGCGGGTGGTGGCTGCGGTGCCGGGCGCGTCGGACGTGGATGCCGTGAAGATTGGCGGCCAGACCGAAGTGCGCGCCGTGCTCGACCGGGATGCGATGGCTCGTTACGGCCTCAACGCAGACGATGCCAACACCGCCATCGCCACCGCCTTCGGCGGCGCGACGGTCGGCACCGCTTACGAAGCGGATCGCAACTTCGACATCGTCGTGCGCTTTGCGCCGGATCAGCGCAACGCGGTGGATGATCTCTCGCATCTACAGGTGCCGCTGCCACAGGGCGGCACGATCTCGCTGGGTGAAATCGCGCAAGTCTCGGTTCAGGTCGGTGCATCGCGCATCAGCCGCGAGAACGGCAGTCGCAACGTGGCGATCAAGGCCAACGTCGACGGGCGCGACCAGGGCAGCTTCGTGGTCGATGCGCAGAAGGCGGTGAAGGACAAGATCAAGTTGCCGTCGGGTTACCAGATGACCTGGGGCGGCCAGTTCGAAAACCAGCAGCGCGCCATGCAGCGTCTGGAGGTGATCGTGCCGATCGCGCTGTTCGGCATCTTCATCCTGCTTTTCGGTGCATTTCGCTCGGTGCGCTCCGCCTTGCTGATCCTTGCGATGGTGCCTTTCACCACGGTCGGCGGCGTCACGGCGCTGGCGCTGGCGGGGCTCCACATGTCGGTGTCCGCAGCGGTCGGCTTCATCGCCGTGGCGGGCATATCGGTGCAGAACGGTGTCGTCATGCTGGAGCACATCACGCACCGCTACGAGAACGGCGATGCCTATCGCGTGGCCGTGCTCGAAGGGGCGATTGACCGCCTGCGGCCGATCCTTATGACGGCGCTGATGGCCGGTTTGGGCCTGCTGCCGGCGGCGCTCTCCACCGGCATCGGTTCCGAAACGCAGCGACCATTCGCCTGCGTGATCGTGGGCGGCATCATCTCCGCCACCGCATTCATGCTCCTGCTGCTGCCGATGTCCCTGCTCTGGCTCTCCGGAGAAGAGAAGAGGCAGGAGAAGCATGCAGATATTTGATCTTCAGTCTTCGCTTGCCCCTCGCTGCATGAGCAACTGCCGATGGCCTACATCTGTATGGCGGAACTCGATCGCTGGACCCCCGAAAAGGGTCGAGTACGGCGCTCTCCAATCTCGACCAGTCGCGCACGATCCCGGCATATCAACGCTGAGCGACCACGATCAGCGCGGTTGAAGGGATCGGCAATACGGAGCGTTCGCCCGCCATCTGCCTGACCTCGGTAATAACTTCTGCCTTTTCCCCATCATTGAGGCTCGTCCAGTCGGGCGACATGCCGAACAATGTATCGGGATCGTCGAGTGCCCCGACGTCGAGCTCATAATCATGCGTCACTGGCTCGATCCGGGGATCGCGATAGCCCGCAAGGATCATTTCGCGAGCGAAGTTCCCCGGATCGCTGAGGACGCCGACGGCTTCCGGCATTTCCATGCCATCACGGCCGGGGAAGAGCTTTCGACGGATATCTCCGAGCAGCAGAAAGGTCGCCGCACCGCGTTGTTGCCAGGTTGCCACGATGCCGTGGCCGCCAGGGCGCGTAACGCGGGCCATTTCGGCCAACCCCTTGCGCCAGTCGGGGAACATGATGACCCCGAAGATCGAGAAGACGGCGTCGAACCCTCCGTCTGGGAGCGCAAGGTCCTGCCCATCCATTGTCTTGGCCTCGACATTGGGGTGACCGGCGGCGGCGATACGAGCGACCATGCCTGGAGAAAAGTCTGTTGCCAGTACCTTCGCGCCTGTTCGCGCGGCAGCCAGTGCCAAAGCACCGGTGCCTGCGGCTATGTCCAGCACGTGGCTGTCGGACCCGAGGGATATTCTCGCAACCGCCGTCTCGGCATAGCGAGCAGTGAAGGGGTGGGCAGTCTTCTCATAGTGCCGAGCGGCAACATCCCAGTGATCAGGGTTCTCGAACTCTCGCATTTCGAACGCTCCACGAATCATGTAACATAATAAGTATCGTGAAACATGATGCTTGCCAATCCGGCTGGAATGCGAAGAATCGAAATATGCGTAATGACAGTCGCCTTTCGCGAATGCTCCACGTGCTGCTCCATATGGCGCGGCATGAGGGGGCAATGACGTCCGAAACTATCGCAGCGATGCTGGGAACCAATCCCGTTGTCGTCCGCCGCACGATGGCTGGTCTGCGCGAGGCAGGGTATGTGCGCTCGGAAAAAGGACATGGTGGCGGTTGGGCCATCGCGGCAGACTTGGAGACCGTGTCGCTCCTCGACGTACATCGAGCGGTAGGAGGACCACGCATCTTTGCTATCGGCAGCGAGCATTCCAATCCTGATTGCGCGGTTGAGGCGGCTGTCAACGAGGCGCTGGCGG
>NZ_ALVC01000266.1:0-5238 GCF_000293195.2 Sphingomonas sp. LH128 | reverse complement strand
ATCGACGCGATAGCGGAAACGGCGGATCGCGCCGCGAAGCTGACCAGCCAACTTCTGGCGTTCGCAAGGAGGCAGGCGCTGAAGCCCGAAGTCTTCAACGCGGCCGCGAAAGTGGGCAGTGTTGCTGATATGCTGCGCACTGTGGTGGGATCGCGAGTGGATCTCGTCGTCGATCCGATCTGCGGTTCCTGTTTCGTGGAAGTCGATGCCAGCCAGTTCGAAACCGCGCTCGTTAACATGGCGGTGAATGCCCGCGATGCGATGAACGGCGAAGGGTGCATCACCATAGCAATCGACGCGGCGGGTTCGGTGCCAGCACGGCGCGGGCATGCCGCTGCCAAGGGCGACTTCGTGAGGATTTCGGTTTCGGACAGCGGCTCAGGCATGCATCCCGAACAGCTCGATCATATCTTTGAGCCGTTTTTCACCACCAAGGAGGTCGGCAAGGGTACCGGACTTGGCCTCAGCCAGGTCTACGGTTTCACCAAACAGTCCGGCGGCGAGATCGATGTGGACAGCCGGCTCGGTGAAGGTACGACGTTCAGCCTCTACCTGCCGCGTGCCTCGGCGCCGAACGGGGCTCAGGCCGTTTCGGCGCCCGACGAAGTCGCGGCGAGCGAAGCAAGTATCCTTGTCGTCGAGGATAATGAGCAAGTCGGAGAATTCGCGTCGCAGCTTCTGACCGACCTCGGCTTTAGTACCCGCCGCGCCGCCAATGCCCGCGACGCGATCGCGATACTCGAAAGCGACCATGGCGATATCGACATCGTCTTTTCCGACGTCGTTATGCCGGGCATGGACGGGGTCGAACTGGGCCGTCAGATCCGTTCCCGCTGGCCCAACCTGACAGTCGTTCTGACGAGCGGCTATAGCCATGTCCTGGCTGGCGATACACGGCATGGGTTTGCACTGCTGCACAAGCCCTACTCGTTGGACGAGCTTTCGCGCGTCCTGCGTGACGCCCGGCAAGGCAGCACACAATAACGAAATTCCCGCCTAATCAAACAACATCTGGCGAGAGCATTGAGAGGCAACGGCCATCAAGAAGCTACTGAGCAGCTTGTTGATTAATTTCGTTATTCACGCCTCACGTCTCGAACACACCGGGAACATCCGTTTAGCGCAAATCGGTTGTCTCCCGCTGGCACGCCGCTCGCGCGTTTGCTATCTCCCAATCGCTTGTTGCGGCTACTCTTTGACTGCACAGGCTCATATGAAAGCCATAAGAATTGCGGAGCTTCGACTTGCAGGCAATATCCCCTCAGGACATTGTTGATACGGTCCGCGAAGGACTGGTGATCCTTGATGGCGATCTGACAGTCGTCTCAGCTAACCGTAGCTTTTACGGCCTTTTCGCGGTGACGCCCGAGGAGACCATCGGCCGCAGGATCTACGATCTTGGCGATGGTCAATGGGATGCGCCCGGGCTTCGGGTTGTGCTAGAGGAGATCCTGCCCAAGGAGCAAAATGTCGAGGCGTTCGAGGTGGAACACCGGTTCCCCCGTGTCGGCCATCGGACCGTCAATCTCAATGCCCGCAAGGTCTATCGCCTTGGCAACCATGTCGAGCACATCCTGATCACGTTCTATGACGTGACCGACGTTCGCAACGAGCAGTTGAAGGCCAAGCGCTCCGCGAAGCTCATGCAGGCCATCGTGGATACGGTACGCGATCCACTCGTCATCCTTGATGAAAATCTGAAAATATCGGCAGCCAGTCGCAATTTCATCGAATTGTTCGGCGATGCGGAAAAAGACATCCTTGGCAGGCACCTTGACGAGTTGAAGCAGGGGCAATGGGACGTCGCCGCTTTGAAGGAACTGCTTGAAAAGGTGGTTCCGGATGAAACCCCGTTCGAGGATTTTCTGGTCGAAGACGAGTTCCCAACGCTTGGCCATCGGGTTTTCAAGCTCAATGCCCGCAAGATTTACGTCCCAGGCAATCATGTCACGCAAATGCTGCTCGCGTTCGAGGACGTGACCGAGGCTATCGCCGCCGAGCGTTACAAGGAAATGATGGCTGCCGAACTGGCACACCGCATCAAGAATTCCCTCACCGTCATTTCGGCATTCGTGGCGTTCGAAATTCGCCGGGCGGCGGCGCCTTGCATTGACGGCTACCAGGCCATGCAGAGCCGGATCAGCGCGGTTGCCAGCCTCTACGATGTTATTGCCCAATCGAGCGCCTTTGGTCCGGTGGACATGCCCTCCTATCTGACTGGCATCGCGGCGAGCATTCGATCCAGCCTGATTGGCGCCGATGGCGCGATTACCATCGACGTCGCCGCCGAGCCGCTTTCAATCAACGCCGATCATGCTGTGCCAGTCGGCTTGCTGGTCAACGAACTGGCCACCAATTGCGTCAAGTACGCGTTTCCTGATGGCAAGGGCAAAATCTCTCTGGGCTTCAGGCGCCGCGACGGGGAAGTGATTCTTCAGGTTGAGGACAACGGGGTGGGTTTGGATGCCGCGGCTTCGCGCGAAGGTAGCTCGGGAATGGGGACGCGTTTCGTTGACGCCTTCGTTCGCCAGATCGGCGGCACCCTTGCGCGGGCATCTGGCCCCAGTGGAACGACAATTACCGTGAGGTTACCGGCCAGCATCCTGCAGTGAGGGCGCAGCCACTCGGATTGGCCATAGCGCTTACAGAAATGCTAGCTGGCATGGGTGATAGATGGCACCAGCACCTTGCTGCCAGTCAGCACCCGTCAGCATCTACTAGGCTATGTTTGGGCCGTTCATGTCTACCCGGGCTTAAACGGTGGTGGGTGCGGTAACCCGCAGGCTGCACCCACAACTTATTTACCTGGCGCAATGCGAGGTAACTTATTCGCTTGCCAGGGGTTTAACCGTAGCTGCTGTTGAAGTGCTCTTCGGCAAGCGCAAACAAGATCATTGCTGGAGAAGATATTGACACCCGAGACCACTTTGCCGGTTCGTGCCTTCGAACTCGCCCGTGAAGGTCGATGCATCACCATTAAGGATCTGCGCTCGCGGTTGGCACTGGAGGGCTTCACGCAGATCGATGCTCACTTCGATGGGCAATCATTCAAGAAGCAGCTGTCTGCGCTCATGCGCGAAGCAAATGCGAACACTGTAACCTGACGCCTTTGGGCGCGTGGTTGCCGCCCGCCGTCGACCCTTATCGGTCGTCCAAGCGCCCAAGTTTCGTTCTCAGGTGCCGACGGTCCGCTTTTCCGTCATCAGAGTTTGCGACAGACATACCGAGACGTTTAGGCGAGGCTAAGCGCCGTCTAATCTTCGGGAAACCTCGTTTGACGGGCCAAGCGCACGCATATCAAGCACGCTCACGCCGAAACCTCTGGTAATTTTCCGATGACCGAAGCAGGTACAAGTCTCCATCGATTACAAATCCGTCAAGCTGATGCGCCAATGTGTACTCCGAAAGATCGGACGCAGTGTTGATGAAGCCTTTGTGCTTGAAGTTCAGAGATGTGTTGCACAGAACTCCGTAACCCGTCTTTGATTTGAACGCGCTCAGCAAATCGAACATTGGGCGATTGCTTGATGCAGACACTGTTTGCAGCCGCGCAGTCTGGTTCACATGGGTTACCGCTGCAAGCTCAGCCGTTAAAGCGTGATACGTATAAAGCATAAATGGGCTTGGATTTCTGCAGCTGAACCATCTTTCAGCTTCATCTTCTAGGCAGATGGGAGCGATAGGGCGAAACTGTTCTCTCTGTTTAATGACATTCAGCCGCTCTCTGGTGCTTGCCTTGAAGGGCGCTGCTAGGATGGAACGATTTCCAAGGGCGCGAGGTCCGATTTCGTACCGGCCGTTGACCCAACCCAATATCAGGTCGGCGGCCAACATTTCTGCAACGATCTCGGGGCTCGGTTCGCACTGCTCAAACAGCGCGCTGTCGACAGGTTTGTCCTGCAGAAATTTCGACCCGGAATATACGTCCCACGTAATCTTTGGATTTCCGGTGAAATGGAACTGGGCATCGATGGCCGTGCCGATCGCAGAGCCCGAGTCGTTCGCGACCGGCGGAACGAACACCTCGCTGAACAATCCTGATTCCTTCCACTTGCTGTTCCAGTCGCAGTTGAGCCCACATCCGCCCGAGATGAGCAACGGCATTCCTCGCTTCAGGTTTTTGTCCGCGAAGTTACAGAAACGCCCGAACACGCGATCGCTGAAAATTCCGGCGAAATTACAAAACTCTTCATCCTCGACACCGACATTATAGTAGCTTGAATTCATCAGGGGTTTGCAATCCTGCGGCCTCAGATGCTTGCAGTCTTGTAGGAGAAAGGATGCAAGCATCTCTTCTTCGTCGGTCGCCTGGCTTCTTTTCGAAAACGAAGCGAGTGCCATCAGTTTTCCGGCATCGGACAGGCGGGAAAATTCGGCAGTGTGTAAGTCAAAAGTCGGGTCTGCCAAGGCGTAGAGCATGGCGTAGCGATGGCCGGGTTCCGGCATCACATCCGCAATCTTTGTAATCCCGAGATCGGCATTGATCTCGTAGAACGCCCCGACAACGCCCTCCCAAAGCAGTGCATAACACGGCATTCCCTTCGGCAGTTCAGACATCCCAAACGCGCATAAAAGGTGTGACCGCTCATGTGACGACGAGAAGAAATCAATGGTCTTTCCCAGGAAAGGCCGCTTGCCGAAGATTACCTGTTCACGATCGCTGCCGCGATACTCAGCCATCAACTCTCCGTCGCGCGGTGCATCACCCGGCCACCACCCTCCCTTGCATAGCACGTCGGGAACGGTGGGAAGTTCGGTGAGCGCGTCGAATGCATCGGTAACCGAGAGCGACGAATGCCGGTACCTCGAACCCTTTTCGGCCTCAACAGAGAACACTAGGCGTCCGTCTTCGATATAGGCGAACGCGCCGTCATGACCTGGGTTGTAGGAAAGTATCCTCAAGCTGAAGCTCCACCTGTGGCTGGCTGGTCCATACCAGAGAGCCCTTGAGCTTCCGGTTCGGACATTGATGAATCGAACGCGTACGTGCGTACTGCTTGCACCTCAGCAGTTGCCGGCAGTCTGCGGTTACTTAGGCGCCCGGCGAACCGAGAGGCGCGAGAAGGCCAGGCGTTGAAATGCAGCTTCATCGGCAGATGTGGGATCGGGGTGGGGTCCCACAGGTCGCGCCGATGGACCAGCAGATCATCTACAAACCATCGGATTTCGCCAGGGCTCCACTCGATGGCATAGCGATGCATCCCTTTCGAAGCATCAAAGCCGAGGTCGATATGGCTT
>NZ_ALVC01000265.1:0-10034 GCF_000293195.2 Sphingomonas sp. LH128 | reverse complement strand
CCTCCCTACGATCAGCCCAAACAACCGATCCTACCGGCCATCATAGTTGCCGCTCAACCGGCCATCGTAGTTGTCGCCGCGCAGGGAATCGCCCGGATCGAGCGCGTCTACGTCGCCAATGCAGATATTGGCATATTCTTCGATACAGCCTGGAATCATCCTTGGGGGCTCTATTACAATCAGATCGTTGGCGTCGGCTTTAGAACTGGCGGGATCAACCTTGGTGGCACAAGCGGTGCCGGCTCGTCGGGCGAAAGTGCCTGGACGATGGACAATATCAACATCAACGGAAGCCCTTCCGGGAATGGCATCGTTGCCAACGATGTCATCATTACTCCGGGAACCCCAGATTCCACGCACGATACCATTGCGTGGAATAACGATGCACCTCCACGCTACGGTTGGTGCGTCATGCGTTCCGCCGACGGCAGAACCGGCTGGCATGTCCCGCCAAACTGGGTGAGCGGCGGCCTTTCAGCCAACACATTCTCCGCCAGCAAAACAGCCGGGGAGAATTGGCAGTATGCCGTCGTCCGAATGACCCGCGGTGTATCCATCCGTCGCGGCAAGGCAATCTGGGCAGGAGTCGTCCAGTCAGAATATTTCGGCATCGGCCTGTATTTCCAAGATATCGTCTCGGCAGATGTGCGTCAGTACTATGCCGAAACACGAGATCGATTCCCGCCGTTGCCACAGTTCTGTGGAATATTCGCTGCCAATTCAAACGTATCCATCGGTGGCGGTTGGGTCGAACAACTTGGTTACGGCCTGATCGCGGCTTCGAACGGGCGCATCAACCTGACAGGCCCGTTCCGCACCAACAATTGTAGGTGGGGCAAAGCCGCGATCGGCGGAGCGACAACTCAAGCGATGCGACTATTCGGAGATTTGATGGCAACGGGTACGACACCCAACACCATCGTTCCTTTGACAGGCAGTGCCTACGATTACACTTCGGCGGGTGTCGAGCACGATACCGATAACGCCGCAATGACATCTTACGTAGATGGCGCGGGCGGGTCTGGATATTCCGTAAGGCGTCGTGGAGTTACCAAGGGACGTTTCTACGCCAACACGTCCGGATACTCCCAGCTTGAATCCGAATATATCAAGATCGCCCAGCCCGGTAAGTCGGCACTGGTTCCTATCGTGAACAAGAATTACACAACCGCCATAACTCCGGGAGCCTCGACCCCGTTCATGACACTGTCGGGGTTGCCGACAAATTCCGCAGCCGCAGCCAGCCTGTTCATTCAGATTGTCGGACGAGACGCATCCTCTGTGGTTCGACAATCGCAAGCATGTCGACTTGACATCTCGTTGATCGAGACGGCTGGAACAGGGGTCGTCGCGTCCGTTGTATCCTCAAGCCCGGTGGCAGCGATACAACTAGGGACCATGGGAAGTCCGGTGTTTGCCACCAGCGCAACGAACGGCACCGTCATGCTCACATGCACGGTGAATTCCAGCATGCCATCGCTATCGTTGTATGCCGTGCCCATCGTCGGCACCGCCGAAGCTCAGACCATAAATATGGTCCAGTCGTAAACGTCGGGATCGGACCGAACTTTAAAAAGCCCGATCGTGCACCAGCACCCGCATGGTCAGGAAGATGATCTGAAGATCACGCATGATCGTCCACCCCTCCAGGTACTCAAGGTCGGCCTGGAGGCGGTTGACGAGATCGGATTCGTGATCCGTGGCGCCGCGAAAACCACGTACTTGCGCAAGTCCCGACAAGCCCGGCTTGAGCGAGTGACGCTGCCAGTACCTCAGATCGACTTCCCAGAAGAGCTTGTCGCCCGCCAGAGAACCCGTCGCATGCGGACGCGGGCCGACCAGGCTCATGTCGCCGAGCAGCACGTTGAACAACTGCGGCAGTTCATCGATGCTGGTGCGGCGGATGAAGCGACCGATGCGGGTGATCCGCTGATCGTCCTTGGAGGCCGAAACGTTGCCGTTCGTGTCGCACAGGGCCTGCGTCATCGAACGAAACTTGTACATGTTGAAGAAGCGGTTGCCCCGACCCATGCGGCGCTGTGTGAAGAACACAGGCCCGCCGTCCTGCACCTTCACCGCCAGCGCAACCACGACCAGAAGCGGGGACAAGGCGAGAATTGCACCTCCCGCGAAGGCGACGTCGAAAAGGCGCTTGACGGCACGATCACGTAGTCCGAGCGGCCCCGCAGATACCATCAGCAACCCGTGCTTGCCAACCACACGCGCACCTTGCGCGCCGAGGCGCGCGACCTCGTCGTCGAGGACTTCGCCATCGACGTTGGCGCCCTTGAGCATCATCGCCCATTCGGCGCGGCGTCCTGCAGGGCAACTCACGATTACGCGGTCGATATTGCGCAGGACGAGCCCGATGCGATCCAACGCATTGGGGTCGTTGAGGTTGGGCCGCAGGCCCATTCCTGCCGCCGAGATGCGAATCGCGCCGCGCACCTGCACTTGCGGTCCACCATCGTCGATTATGAGTTCATTGATGATGTTGTCGCCGCAACGCCACCGCACGAAGCTGCGCAGTTGCAGCCGCATCCATGCGATCACCGCCATTGCCGCCAGCGCGCCGCCATTGAAGCCGGAACGCGAGACATCGGCATCGGGCCGAATCAGGAACTGCACGAAGACCACGACAACCATCGCGATCACGACCGCAAGCAGCGCCCTGAACACACCCTTCCAGCCATCTTGCAGCGAGGCGGTGGAATAAGCACCGTTGTAAAGCGCCAGAGTCAGGAAGATAGGGAGGATGAGTTGGGCATGGACCAAGCTCTCGCCAAGTCCTTGCGCGCCTGCCAGAATATAACCTGTCGATGCAAAACCGATGAAAATCGAAACGATATCGCCGACGACGAGGGAGAGGTAGCACTGCAGGCGCCGACGCTCGAGCGAAGGTGCAACGAGAAGATCGTCGAGATCGGCCCGCTCCTTGGCGAGTGAACCTGCGGCAAATGGGGCGTTCATGCTGGCAGCACCCGGGCTTGCGAACTCACGCTGAATGCCTCCCTCATCAGAACCTCAGCGCGCGCCGCATGGACATCATGCTGCGACGCAATAGGTATATGCCCGTATGTACTGGCGAGGCAACCCGAAAAGCGGATTCAGTCAGGACGTGGTAATTGTCGGTCGTTTCGAATTAGGACGCGCTGACCTTGCAATTGTCAAAAGACCGTCGGCCAATAAAAGCTCGGCATTCTGACTGTTAGCTAGCAGCATCTGGTGCAGCGCTACCAATCGAGCGACGAGCCGCTCAAGCCGATACCCGCGCCAGAGTTGCAACTGGGCAGTCAGCGCCGGCTGGTCCTTCCAGAATATCCGCCTCGCGCCGGCCTCGGCCTTGAGGAACCCTCCAACGTCGCGGCTGTCGCCCAGCCGTGCATTCAGACCGGCGAGCTGTGCCGTTCGGCGCTCGAAGGCGAGCAGAAGGCCGACCGGGTTCATGCCCTGATCGCGCATCCGCTTGAGTTCGGGACCGATGGCATCGCGCCTGCCGCCCAGCACTGCATCCACGAGCGGCGAAAAATCGTCATCTTCGGTCGATGCGCCGATCGCGTTGAGGTCTGCGGATGCGACCGGGCGGGGCGTCTCGGGCGAAGCATCAAGGTAGAGCGCCAGCTTGGTGACTTCCGAGCGCGCCAGTCGCGTATCGAGCCCAGCACCTCGCGCAATGCGCTCGGCGATCTCGCTGCCCAGCTTGAGCCCTGCAGCATTCGCCATCGTCCTCACCGATGCGGTTACCGAAGCGAGGTCAGGCGGATAGAACATCGCCACGAGGCCATCCGGCCGGGCCGCGAGCAACTTGGCGGTGCGCGACTTGTCGGTGGCACCGGTGGCGACGATCAGGACCGGACAGCCCTCCACGTCGTTCTCCAGCAGCGTCTGGACGGCATCGTGCGCCTCATCCCCCTGCGCGCGCACCCAGATATGGCGCGCACCGCCGAACAGCGACGTGGAACGAGCCTCGTCGCCAAGACGGACCGGATCGCGGCGCAGTTCTGCACCCGACATTTCGATACGCTCGCCAATGTCGGGGAGAAACGAGAGAATCTTCGCCGCCGCATCCGAGGCTCCCGATTCGTCGGGGCCGCAGAAGAAGAAGACACGGGCATCGCGGGCAGCACGCTGGGCGAGGCCCGCGAATTCCTTCTGAGTGGCCTTCACGGCCTGTTACTGGGCGGTTTCACCGCGCAGACGCAGCGCGATGTTGGTGACGATGCGCGTGGCGATGTCCTTGGACATGTTCTCCAGCGCAGTCTGTTCGGCCGCAATGGTCGCGTAGTCAGAGGAGACGACGTCGATCCCCGCATCGGAGCCTGCGGTCTGGTCAAGGACCACTTCACCGCTACCCACGTCCACCAACTGGTAGCGCGCGCGCAGGGTGCGGCGTTCGCGACCCACGGTATCGTCCGACAGTAGCGCGAAGCTCTCCAGCTTGTCGTCGAGGCGCACATCGAGCCGGTATTTCGGCGCGACGCCCTTGGCGCCCGATACGCCAAGCTCGTCGACCAGCGCATTGCGCACCAGCCAGCCGGCCTTGCCCTGAATCGAGGACACTTCGACAGCAGCAAGCCCCTGCGCGACGGCGGCATTGCCGCCGCCCGCATACATCGGCTGCAGCCCGCACCCGGCGAGCAGCACGGCTCCAGTGAGGGCAATTAAAGCCTTCACGCGACGAGATTTACCAGTCGGTCGGGCACCACGATTACCTTGCGAATTTCCGCACCATCGAGTGCACGCTGCACCTTCTCGCTGGCGAGGGCAAGCGCCTCGAGGTCTTCCTTCGACGTGCCCTTGGCGACGGTGAGGGTATCGCGCAGCTTGCCCTTGACCTGCACCGCCACGGTTACCTCGTCATCCACCAGCAGCGCCGGATCGACTTCGGGCCATGCGGCGTCGGCGATCAGGCCCTCGCCTATCGAAGACCACGCCTCTTCGGCAAGGTGCGGCATCATCGGCGACACCAGCAGCAGCAGCGTGCGGATCGCGGCGGAACGGCTGGCGGAGGGCTGGGCCTTCTCCACCGCGCCGGTCAGTTCGTAAATGCGCGCCACGGTCTTGTTGAAGCCGAGCGATTCGATGTCACGCGCCGCCGCGTCCACGGTCTGGTGAACCTTGCGGTCGATGGCCTTGTCCTCGCCGGTCGCCGCCGCGTCGTACTGCGCGAACAGGCGCCACAGGCGCTGGACGAAGCGGCCACAGCCTTCGATCCCAGCTTCGGACCAGGGCAGGTCGCGCTCGGGCGGGCTGTCGGACAGCATGAACCAGCGGATCGCATCGGCGCCGTAGGTCGCGACGATCTCGTCGGGATCGACGACGTTCTTCTTCGACTTCGACATCTTGATGACGCGGCCGACCTCGATCGGGGCGCCATCGGCCTTGAGCGTCGCGCCTTCGGAGGTGCGGTCCACTTCACTGGGGGCAAAGTAGATCGGCTGGCCGTTGGCTTCGTTCACGCGGCTATACGTCTCGTGCGTGACCATGCCCTGCGTGAACAGGCTGCCGAACGGTTCCTTGACCTCGATCTTGCCGATGCGGGCCAGCGCGCGGGTCCAGAAGCGAGCGTAGAGCAAGTGCAGGATCGCATGCTCGATGCCGCCGATGTACTGTTCCACCGGCAGCCACTCGGCAATTTTTGCCGGGTCGAACGGGCGGTCGTCAGGCTGGCTGGCGAAGCGCAGGAAGTACCACGAGGAATCGACGAAAGTGTCGAGCGTGTCGGTCTCGCGGCGGGCCGGGTGGCCGCACTGCGGGCAGTCGACGTGCTTCCAGGTCGGGTGGCGGACCAGCGGGTTGCCCGGCGTCTGGAAATCGACGTCCTCGGGCAGCACGACGGGCAGGTGCTTCTTGGGCACCGGCACCACGCCGCAAACCTCGCAATGGATGAACGGGATCGGCGTGCCCCAGTAGCGCTGGCGCGAAACGCCCCAGTCGCGCAGGCGCCAAACCGTCTTGCCCTCACCCCAGCCTTCGGCTTCGGCGCGGGCGATGACGGCGGCCTTGGCCTCCGCAACGCTCAGGCCATCGAGGAAGTCGGAGTTCACCAGAACGCCGTCGCCGGCCTCGGACTCGCCGTCGAAAGGCTTGTCGGCCTCCTCCGCGCTCGCCGCGACGACGCGCGCGATCGGAAGCCGGTACTTGGTCGCGAACTCGAAGTCGCGCTGGTCGTGGCCGGGGACGGCCATGACCGCACCGGTGCCGTAGTCCATCAGCACGAAATTGGCGATGTAGACCGGCAGCGGCGCGCCCGTGAACGGGTGCCTCGCGGTGATGCCAGTGTCGAAGCCCAGCTTCTCGGCCGTTTCAAGCTCTGCGGCGGTGGTGCCGCCCTGCTTGCACAGCGCGATGAAGTCCTGAACCTCGGGTCGCCCTTCGGCCGCGCCTTGCGCGATCGGGTGATCGGCGGCAACGGCAACGAAGCTGGCGCCGAAGATCGTGTCCGGGCGGGTCGAGTAGACCTCCACCTTTCCACCGGTCGAAAGGTCGAAGCTGAACTGCAGGCCCTGCGACTTACCGATCCAGTTCTCCTGCATCGTGCGGACCTTTTCGGGCCATTTGTCGAGGGTGGAGAGGCCGTCCAGCAGTTCGTCGGCGAAGTCGGTGATCTTGAGGAACCACTGGGAGAGCTTGCGCTTCTCGACCAGCGCGCCCGAGCGCCAGCCGCGCCCGTCGATCACCTGTTCGTTCGCCAGTACGGTCTGGTCGACCGGGTCCCAGTTGACCGCCGATTCCTTGCGATAGACGAGATCGTGGGCGTAAAGGTCGAGGAACAGCGCCTGTTCGTGGCCGTAATATTCCGGCTCGCAGGTCGCGATCTCACGGCTCCAGTCGAGCGCGAAGCCGAGGCGCTTGAGCTGCGCCTTCATGTTCGCGATGTTCTCGCGCGTCCAGCCGCCGGGGTGGACGCCCTTTTCCATCGCCGCGTTCTCGGCGGGCATGCCGAAGGCGTCCCAGCCCATCGGGTGCAGGACCTCGAAGCCCTTCATCCGCTTGTAGCGCGCCAGCACGTCGCCCATCGTGTAGTTGCGGACGTGGCCGATATGGATGCGGCCCGAAGGATACGGGAACATCTCCAGCACGTAGCTGCGCGGCTTCGCGGAAGTGTCGTCGGCGCGGAAGCTCTGCGCTTCGTCCCACGCAGCCTGCCAGCGCGTGTCCGCCTGTGCGGGATCGAACCGCTCGGTCATCTTTGTCTAAACTCCTGCGGGACCGGCCCGCCAAATGAACGGGGCGGCCGCAAGGGCCACCCGATAATTCTTAACCGCCGATCGAATCACGGCGCAGGTCGCGGGCGCGGGTGAGGATGATGTCCTCGAGCTTCTGCACCGTCGCGGCCTGGACCGGCGCGGCGACCCAGCCACCGCCCTGCGCCACTTCGCGCACGGCGGTGACACGCAGCGCATCGGCGCGCAGGTCCTGGTCGAGGATCGCGATCGACACCTTCACGCGCTCGGTCGGAGTCTTGGGATTGACGTACCAATCGGTGATGATCACGCCGCCGGCGCTGTCCGACTGGAGCAGCGGCATGAACGACACCGAATCGAGGCTGGCGCGCCACAGGTAGCTGTTCACGCCGATGGTGGTGACCTGCGAAGGCGCGAGCTTGGCCTGCTCCTTCTTCCTGCCACCGCCGCAACCGGCCAGTGCCAGCGCCGCCGCGGCGCAGATGCCCACGGTCGTCAGCGTGCGCACGGTGAAGAGGCCGTTGTCGGTGCTGGCTTTCATGTTCGTTCCCAAATCCGGTGTCAGAGGCTGCAGACGCGGCGCACGCCGAGCCTGTCGTCAAAACGCCTCTATAACCGCCAGTGGGCCAGCGGCAAGAGCGCCTTTCCGATGCCAAGTCCCAAGCAGGGCAAGGATGAGCGCGTCCTGAACGGAAGGCGCTGCGTCTTTACCCCCGCACTCAGGACGTGTTAATCTGCAAGCGTCATCATTTGCAGACCCCGTCACGGCGAGTCTGCCACGGGGCAAAGAGAAGCAGACAGGGGCGTTTGATGAGTACCGAGGGTGAAGGCGCTACCCGGGGAGGCATGAAGGGAAGCCTGCTGCTGGCGGGTTGTGTCACCCTGCTGGCCCTGCCCAGCGCGGTGCTCGCCTTCTCCACCGACTTCAAGGGCGACACCGCGGCCAATTCGGGACAGATCGATCCGCTGGCGCCCGAGACGACGCAGGAGAACCTGTCGCAGGCCATCGCAATGCGTTCGCTGGCTAAAGGCGATCTTTTTCCATTTACGCCGGCGGGCACGCCCAACCGCCCGGATCGTGCCGTGACCGTCGCCGTCCGCGTCGATCCCGAGGCGGCGCAGGCAATCATCGTCCATGGCCGGTCACCGCTTGCGCAGATCAGCCAGGATCCCGCGCGACTGCGTATCGCGCCCACCGCTTTCAATCTCGGCGTGTCGCGCGGATACCAGAACTTCGCGCAGAACCTCGTCCCGCAGGCGCCCAGCCGGCCAATGGCGGAACTGCCGGACCTCAAGAAGTTCAGCCTTTCACCGGGAACGGCAAAGCAGGACGAGCCGCGCTTCAGCCCGAGGATATCTCTCGACGAGAAGAAAGCCTCAGGCCGCGCCCCGCGCACATTCGCAATCGATGGCAGTGAAGTCGATCTCGGCGGCGCCTATCGCGTCACCGAAAATCTCGATGTGACGGCCGGGGTGCGTTATTCGCAGGATCGTGAGCGCCTCGTCCCCCTTACGGACCGGAAACAGGATAGTCAGGCGGTCTACGTCGGAACGCAGTTCAAGTTCTGATACAAGCAATATTGATTGCAAAATCCGCAATCAAGAATGCTGCATTTAGGTCAATGGTCGGCCTTGCCGCCGTCATAATCCTTCCATAGCCTTGTCGTCGGTGGATGCTCACAACGAAAGGCTAAACATATGGCGCGCGTTGCAATTGTAACCGGCGGGACCCGGGGTATCGGCGAAGCTGTGTCGCTCGCACTGAAAGAACGCGGTCACACCGTCGTCGCGAATTACGCCGGCAACGAAGAAAAGGCGGCCGCTTTCACCGAGCGCACCGGTATCCCTTCTTACAAGTGGGACGTGGGTGATTTCGAGGCGACGCAGGACAGCTGCGCGCGCATCGCGTCCGAAATCGGTCCGATCGACATCGTGATCAACAACGCAGGGATCACCCGCGACGGCGTGCTTCACAAGATGAGCTTCGACGACTGGAACGACGTCATGCGCGTCAACCTCGGCGGCTGCTTCAACACCGCCAAGGCGACCTTCTCGGGCATGCGCGAGCGTGGCTGGGGCCGCATCGTCAACATCGGTTCGATCAACGGACAGGCCGGCCAGTACGGCCAGGTGAACTATGCCGCTGCCAAGAGCGGTATCCACGGGTTCACCAAGGCGCTGGCGCAGGAAGGTGCCAAGTACGGCGTCACCGTCAATGCGATCGCGCCGGGCTATATCGACACCGACATGGTCGCCGCCGTGCCGCCGCCGGTGCTGGAGAAGATCGTCGCCAAGATCCCCGTCGGCCGCCTCGGCAGCGCCTATGAGATTGCGCGCGGCTGCGCCTTCCTGTGCTCGGAGAACGCCGCGTTCGTCACCGGATCGACGCTGAGCATCAACGGCGGACAGCATATGTACTGATGGTGGCAGGCAACGCGGCGGTGCAACAACAGGCGCAACTTGAACTCATCGCCCGAAAAGCGTAGAGTTAACGCCGCAAACGACACTGGCCTGTGGCCATGTGGATCAAGCCCTCGCCGCTGCAACGGCGGGGGCTTAGTCGTTTTCGGGCAGAACGCCCTGAACCGAACGTCTGGGGGACACGCTGCAACGCATCCCCCACCCGTTGCCTACTTCCGGCCCTTCACCTCCACCACCTTCAGGATGAGGGTGGCAAAGGCGAACAAGGCCCCAAGGAAGAGGCACAAGTCAGCAAACGACACTGGCTTTTCCTCCAAGGGATCGACGGCAGGAGTGCCGCCGCTGATCACCCTATAGGAAAAATCCTAAATGTTCCATATTTGTTCTCATCAAGCGTCAGACGAGTTCGCCCAGCGCTGCCGCGTC
>NZ_ALVC01000264.1:0-3444 GCF_000293195.2 Sphingomonas sp. LH128 | reverse complement strand
TCTCGAAGCCTTCGGCAAGGCCGATGGTGGGACCGGTACCGCCCCCACGCCATGCGCCCAGGCCGAGCGAACCGATGGTCGCCTTTGCGGTGTAGCGGCCCGTCTCGGGATCGAGGAATATCCGCTGCAGGGCGACAAGGCGCTGGCCCTCGCGCACTGCGACCAGCAACGCGGGCTTGAAGACGGTGTGGGGTTTGGCACCATGAGGGCAGCGCGGATGAAAGCGGACGTCACCGGGAACAGGGAGCAGTAATCGCGAGGCCAGATAACGTTCACCCAGCGTACCCGGCACGGACTGCGCTTGCGACCAGAGCCGTTCGATATTTGCTGTTCCGGTCCGGGCATTGTCTGGCGGCGGTTGGTAGTGGCGGGTGATGGCAATGCGGTCCAGTTCGCGAAGCACGTCTATGGAATCGCAGCCTGCAAAACAGGTTACGAGAATGCCGCGATCTCCTTGCCGGAGGGACAGGCTGGGGGTGTGGTCATTATGGCAAGGGCAGCGACACATCGCCCGGGTTCCGTGCCAGGTGCCGCGCAGGGTGCCGACGATGTCGATGAGTTGCTGCGAGGGGCGGCGTGCGACGATGGTCATTGGTCGATGCCCAGCTGCGCGAGCGGCATGACTCGCGCGATGGCGTAGATAGTTTCGCTGTCCTCGAAATAGGAGGCGACGGCCTGGTCATGGTCAGGGTGGAGGTGATCGCCATTGACAGCCGGGCGGGCTCGCACATAGGCGACAAGCACATTTTCCGCCGCCGGCTTGCTAGGGTGAGCATTGGCGACGTCAGTTGAGCCGGGCTCGCTGATGAAGGGACTAGGGCGTTCCATGGGAATTTACCTCCCTGCTGCAGATGCCCGTCAAGGCATCAATCGAAGGTTGAAGGGTTGGGCCGATCTGCTCGGCCCTCTTCCTCCTTCCCCTCTCTACTCCGATCGTCCCGGTCTGGATGGGATGTCGTTAAAACTTAAAGGGCCAGCATCGTCCGAGCGCTCCTGCCACTGTCGTCATGCCGCAGATCTATCGTCACGCATGCCCAAGCTTCGCCATGTGCTGGTGAATATGCGGGCGAAAGGCATTTGCGAAATCGTATTCAGCGGTACTGGAGCCCATCGCTTCGGCGACAAGCTCATCGTTCATCTACCGCAGGTGAATAGTGCCAAATGAGCGATACGGGCGCTGCAGACAGGCTTTCGCCGAATGGTATTGTATCTGCCCATCATATAGCACAATGCCGCTCGCGAAGCGGTCGCCGCATGCCTGAGACAGGCTCCTAAGGCCTGAAAAATCACTCGCCTTAACGGTAGCCGAGGCCTTGATCTCAATACCGGCGATCATATCGTCGTCAGGCTCCAGCACGATGTCGACCTTGCGCATCTGCTGGTCATGGAAATGGTAGGGCGTCAATCGGAGGTCTGACCCCGTCGTGAGCTTGACGATTTCGGAAAAGACAAACGTCTTCAGCAGCGGTCCGAAGGCTGAGGGGGCGGCGCGTAAGCGATCGATCGTAAGGCCTTTGGCCGAGGCGAGGAGTTCCGAGTCCAAGAAGTGGAGCTTGGGCGTTTTGACAATCCTTTTAAGGGCGGTGGTGAACCACGCCTACAACGTTGTTATGAGGAAGATTTGTTCCAGCAGGCAGATGTACCGTTGGCTGGTCTTGTGGCTGACGCCAATGGCAGCGCCGAACTGGGAGTAGTTGACGAACTGTCCCGAGTGCTCGGCGAGCAGGCGAACGAACTTGGGCAACTCCGTCAGCTTCTCAATGTCGGCGATGTCCCCCAGATCGCGCGTCAGCACCGAGTTCAGGTATGCGCGGGCCCAATCCTGGGGGCGGCGTTCGCTCGTCCGTGAGATAACCTCGGGGAAGCCGCCAAGCATTACTGTCTCGACAAGCTGGTCGCCGACCCGGGCATTCTTCGCCGTCCCAAGCTTTCCGGAGAAAAGGTCGTCGAGAGACGATGGAGCAGTGCCTTCGATCTCAGCGCGGGCGAGCGGGAGGATCTGGATAGTCTCGATCCTGCCCGCCAGGCTGTCGGCAACCTTTGGCAGCGTCAGCACATTGGCGGAGCCGGCGAGGAGGAAACGCCCTGCCCGATAATCTTCGTTCAGTGTCTTTTTGATCGTGAGCATCAGTTCGGACGCGCGCTGGATTTCGTCGATGATTGCAAGATCGAGTCCTCGAATGAAGCCGACCGGATCGGATGTTGTTGCCGTTGGTGCGGTCTGATCGTCGAGAGTGATGTAAGTGCGACCTGCTTCACCCATCTGCCGGAAAAGCGTCGTCTTGCCTGCGCGGCGCGGACCGATGACCAACACGACCGCCGTATCGGATAGGGCATCTTCCACCTTTTGGGAGAAAATCCGATCGTACATCGACACCTCGAAAATTGGAAATCTAACGAATGATAATTGGAAGTTAATCGTGTCCGGAGCGACCTTCCAATGTGATGCCCATTCGTCGGAGGGACGCGCTCGATCTCTTTTTTCGCGGCTCGGTCAGTTTCGGGGTGGGTAACGGCTAACTGGGAGTGCCGGAAAAGGTTTTCAGGCCCGCATCGACGATTTCGTGACGGCTCTTCAAGCGATCGAGAGGCTAGTAATCGTTACAGCGCACGCTGCCAAAGCGGAGTAGGGATTTCAGAGTCCGAGCCCGGCCAACAGCGCCCGACGCACGGCATGCGCATTGTCGTCTTGCCTGTCGATCGTCACGATCTGACCGAGCTGCGCCATGCGAGGATGTGTGATGGCCTTGCTTGCCTCATATTCCTCGGTACGCAAACCCATGGCCTCGACGACGATATTGCGGATCTCGCCGGTCTCGCGTGATCTTGCCTCGATCAGGAAGTCGGGACGGCACGGCCCATCGGGCGTCAAGGTGTCGAAGACGGGCTTTTCGATCGCGAGGTCGATGCCGCGTCCGTGAAGTTCCTGCTGGGTGCGCAGGATCGTGCCGAAAACGTCGCGCTCTAAATCGGAATCGACAGGTGCGAATAGCCGCCCATTGAGGATGGGTTGGGCATAGGCGCGCAGCGGCGCATAGCCCTTGGCCTCGGGATACTTGCCAACGACGATAATGACCAGGAACGGGCCTGCGATGGGGTTTCCGCGCACGGATGGGGACTGGATGCGGTTGGCGATCGTGACAGTGCCGCCGTCAGGCAGCGTGATTTCCTGCCCATGGATGCCCTTGGCGTAGAGCAGCACGAAACCTTGTGGCGCATGGTCGCGCGGCCACTTCGCCTCAAGCGCGCGAAGCGCGGCATACACGGCACGCGCCTGCAGGGGCTTCGCGTGGGTCCAAAAGGCTTGCTCCAATCGGATGCCCGGCGCGATTTCGATCTGGCTCGCTGCTCGAGCGAGCGAGGCGAACTCACGGCGAATCGACCATTCCTCGCGGTACGCGAGCGGCGCGATCCGGTTGACGCCTGCAGCGGCCATGAGGCGCC
>NZ_ALVC01000263.1:0-4245 GCF_000293195.2 Sphingomonas sp. LH128 | reverse complement strand
TCGACGGCGGGCGCGGCGGCGGCATCGGCAGCGCCATCCTCGCCCAAGGCGCGAGTGAAATCCGCCGGGTCGTCGGTGGCGATCAGCGCGGCCAGCCGGGCCTCGTCCTGGATCAGCCGCGTCAGGCGGCGCAGGATGGCGATGTGGCTGTCGGAATTGGCGGCGATACCGACGACGATGTGCGCGCGCTGGCCGGGGTTCCAGTCGATCCCGTCGCGAAGCTGGAGAATGGCGATGCCGTCGCGGCGGACGAGGCCCTTGTCCTCACCCAGCCCGTGCGGGATCGCGAGGCCGGAACCGAGGAAGGTGTTCGCGACCGCCTCGCGCCGGACCATGCTTTCCTCGTAACCGGGCGCCACGCATCCGGCGGCGACCAGCAGCTGGCCAACCTGGCGAATCGCATCGGTCTTGTCGGCAGCCTGTGCGTCGATCCTCACGAGATCGGCAGCCTGCGACGCGGCGAAAGCGTCTGCGAGCATCGTCATTCCTCTCCATTTGCTCTGCCATGAGAAAACGTTTTCTCATCGAAATTGTCAAGAGGGGTTGTGATTATCGCATCATGCGGTGCATATTGCACTTAGCAGGCGACAATGCGCGATCCGGTTGAGAGAACGATTTCCTAATGGCGACAGGCATAAAGGACGTGGCGCAAGTGGCCGGGGTCTCGCCCGCCACGGTCTCGCGCGTACTGGCCGGGCGCCCGGTTGATCCCGTCATGGCCGAGCGCGTGCTGGCTGCGGTCAAGTCCACGGGCTATCGCCCGAATCTCGCCGCGCGGCGGCTGCGGTCCCGGCACAGCAACACCATCGGGCTGGTCGTCGCCGATATCCGCAACCCCTTCTTCACCGAGGTCTCGCGCACGATCGAGGCCGTGGCGGCGGCACGCGGCTTGCGCGTCATCCTGTGCAATACCGACGAGGACCCGGCCAAGGAGGCCGAGTTTCTCGAACTCATGCACGAAGAGCGAGTGGCCGGCGTCATCCTTGCCCCGTCGCGGCAGCGGGTGGCGAAGGTAGGGCGGCTCGAACTCGACTATCCCGTGGTGCTGATCGACCGTGCCGCACCTGACGCCGGGTTCGATTGCGTGCTGCTCGACAATACGCGCATGGCCGAAGTTCTCGTCGAGCACCTTCATGCGCAGGGCCATCGGCGGATCACGGGGCTGTTCGGGGCGGCGAGCACCACGGGTTTCGAGCGCCGAGAAGGGTTCGAACGTGCCGCTGCCCGGCTTGGGCTGGAGGTGGAAGCGATCGCGGTGCCGCATACGGCGGATGCGATCCGGCGGGTGATCGCCGAACTGCTCGGGCGGGCCGAACGCCCCGAGGCGCTGCTCGCCAGTAATGGGGTGATGCTGGTCCATCTCCTGCGCGGCCTGCGCGATCTCGGCCTCGAGGTTCCCCGCGACATCGCCCTTGCCGGTTTCGACAACAACGACTGGATGGAGTTCGTCGGCGGCGGCCTCAGCGTCATAGAGCAACCGGTCGAGGAGATCGGGCGCACGGCGATGACGATGCTGCTGGACCGCCTCGACCATCCCGACGCGCCCATGCGCAAGGTCGTGCTCGCGGGCCGCCTGTTGCCGCGCGGATCGAGCACGCGTCTTGCCGATTCCGCTCAAGCCATCGGAGAATGACGCTTATGGAACGCACCACCATCGGCCGGGACACGCAGGTCTGCATGTCGCTTTCGGCGCGGCCCGGCAATGCGGGGTCGCGGCTGCATAACTGGCTCTACGACCATTACGGGCTGGACTACGTCTACAAGTCGTTCAGCACGACCGACCTTGCGGCAGCAATCGGTGGCATCCGGGCGTTGGGGATTCGCGGCTGCGCGATCTCGATGCCGTTCAAGGAAGCGGTCATCCCGATGCTCGACGGGATGGAAGCCTCGGCGACCGCGATCGACAGCGTGAACACGATCGTCAACGATGGCGGCGTGCTGACCGGCTACAATACCGACTACGTCGCCGTGCGTGCCCTTCTGGAGCGTCGTGAAATCGACCCGTCGACGCCGTTCCTGCTGCGCGGCAGCGGCGGCATGGCGAAGGCGGTAGTCGCAGCACTGCGCGATTGCGGCTTCACGCAAGGCACGATCGTCGCACGCAATCCCGAGGCCGGACCGGCGCTGGCCCGCCAGTACGGCTTTGGCTGGCTGGAAGCGATGCCGGTGGAAGGCGCGCCCTTGCTGATCAACGTTACGCCGCTCGGCATGGAAGGCGCGGGGGCCGATGCTCTCGCGTTCTCACCGGCGCAGATCGCGGCTTGCGAGATCGCCTTCGACGTCGTCGCGCAGCCTGCGAACACGCCGTTCGTCAAGGCTGCGCAGGAGGCCGGAAAGCGTGTGATCTCGGGCGCCGAGGTCATTGTGCTGCAGGCGATCGAGCAGTTCGTGCTCTATACCGGGGTGCGGCCCGATGCGAACGCGATCGCCCGTGCGGCTGGCTTTGCGCATGGTCCTTCGGTGGAGGAGAAGCTGCGGGCGGTCTGACCTGCGGGTCAGAACGCGATGTCGACGATGATGACGTCGGCGTACATGCCTGCGGCCGGAGTGGTCTGCGCGGGGTCGATCACGGCGCGGTAGGTGAAGCCCTGCAGCGTGCTGCTGTCATAGATGCCGGGGTTGGTGTCGGCGGCGGCGCTGCTGCGGCGTTCGCCCGCTATCGCACTGCCCCAGCGTCCGGCGCTCACCGAATTGCCGCGATAGATCTCGTAATTGAGGTAGCTGGAGGTCGTACCCTGCCGCATGCGCCGGGTGCTCGAGAAGTTCTGTCCGTTGCCCAGGCCGACGGTATACGTGGAGCCGAAACTGCAACGGACCGATATGGTGCGTGTCACCGGATTGAAACTGCCGACCAGCGGTGCGGTGCCGAATGCCAGGTCGGGAGCGGTGATCTGACAGTCGGGCAGGACGTTGAGCGTCACCGTCACCGTCACGGGTGCGCCGGTGCCCCAACTCGTCAACGGGCCAAGCAATCCGCTGCGCGTCGCTCCGGGGCTGTTCGACGTGCCGATACAACCGTTCAGGGCGCCAATCGTGCACACCGAGAAGTACCAGCGCAAGGTCACCGTGCCGGTATACGTACCTGCCGGTAAGGCCGACGTCGGCGTCGTCCGGACGTAGAGGGGAATGCTGTTGCTCGGCCCGCTGAACAGGCCAAGCAGCGCGGTGGTGGACATATCGACCTCGCTGCCTATCCCCAATGCGGCGCCGCCGGACGTGGACGACAGGGTGAAAGGTATCGTCTGGGTGCCGCCGACGCGCGTGAGCAGGAATGTGGACGCATCGACAGCCACCTTGATGTACGACGTGGTCGCCACCACCAGCAGGCTCGCGCATGAGAAGCCGCTGGCGCCGCTGCCGGACTGGACCTGGCTCGCCACGTTGAAGGACCCGGTCTCGCCGATGGTGATGGTGGATGGCGCGACCGTGCAGTTCCCGTAAGTCTGGGCCTGCACCGTCCCGCCGCCGAAGAGCAGGCCGCACAGCAGCAGCAGGGCGATCAGCGCGGGGCGGCGGCGGGTCATCGGCATGTCAGCGTTCCCATGTCGGCAATCTTGTCCGCCGTCACGTCCATTTGGAAGGAGGCGCGGCAGCTATTTCCTTCGGGCAGCGTGACGAGGAAATCATTACGCGGGCCAAGGTTCTCGGCAAAGACCAGCCCGTCCCATCCTACGTAGGCGGTGCCGCGCCCATTCACGCGGATCACCGAGCCAACCGGAAGCGGAGCACCGGCCTCATCGACAAGGATCATCCTTGCGGCGATCATCCTGCGCACCGGGAAATCGAGGACGTATCCGCTACCGCGCTGCACCGCCACCTTCTGGTCGATGATGTCCGAAGTCAGATCCTCGCGGAAGCCCAGCGGATCGATCGTGTACTTGCCCGGATAGTACGCCGCCGCCCATGGAATGAGGACATGCCCGCGCGCGTCGGTCCGGCCGACCAGTTGGTTTTCGTAGTAGACGGGCACCCCCGCATGGCCCCGCGTCGATACGAGCGCGAAGGCATCGGCGACGCGATTGGCGACGAACACCGACTTGTCCATCCACACCACCGATCCCGACGCGCCCAGCCAGCGCGTGACATTGCCGCTGCCGCCGAAGGCCCCGCCGCGCAATTCCGTGAAATCGGTGCGCCAGGTTACATCGGCATTGCCGTAGATGGTCGGCCGTGAACAATGCGATGTTCGTTTCGGCGACGGGTAGATTGCGTCCGATGTGCCGTGAGGGGTTTATCGAACTGGTA
>NZ_ALVC01000262.1:0-14428 GCF_000293195.2 Sphingomonas sp. LH128 | reverse complement strand
CGCGCTGATCGACGACACCACGCGCCGCCTCGGCGCATCGGAAGCGGCGATCTTCAAGGCGCAGTCCGAGCTGCTGGAAGACACCGACCTCATTACCCTGACCTGCCAGCTCATGGTCGAAGGCCACGGCGTCGCATGGTCGTGGCATCAGGCGGTCGAGCGCATCGCGGGCAAGCTCTCCGCGCTGGGCAATCCGGTGCTCGCGGCACGTGCTGCCGACCTGCACGACGTGGGCCGCCGCGTGCTGGCGGAGATCGACCCCAGCCTCGTCACCGGCACTCTGGCAGACCTGCCCGATGTGCCCAGCATTCTCGTCGCCGCCGACTTATCGCCGTCCGACACCGCAACGCTGGACACGGCCAAGGTCGCGGGGATCGCCACATCGCTCGGCGGCCCGACCTCGCACAGCGCGATCCTGGCCCGCACGCTCGGCCTGCCCTCGGTCGTCGCGGGCGGCGCGGAACTGCTGGCGACGCCTTCGGGCACCACGGTCGTCGTCGATGGCGACGGCGGGCGCGTGTGGATCGACCCTTCCGAAGACGACCTCGCCTCCGCCCGCGCCTGGATCGAGGACCTCGCGCGCCAGCGCGCGGCCGAGGAAGCCGAGCGCGGCAAGCCCGCAGTGACCCGCGACGGCCACCGCGTGGAGATCGCCGCCAACGTCAACCGTGCCGATCAGGTCGCCTTCGCACTGGCGCAAGGCGGCGAGGGGGTGGGCCTGATGCGCACCGAATTCCTGTTCCTCGAACGCGGCGACAGCCCTTCCGAAGACGAGCAGGTCGCCGCCTACCGCGCGATGGCGGAAGCCTTGGGAGAGCGCCCGCTGATCGTGCGTGCGCTCGACATCGGCGGCGACAAGCAGGTGCCGCACCTCGACTTGCCGCGAGAGGAGAACCCGTTCCTCGGCGTGCGCGGCGCCCGGCTGCTGCTGCGCCGCCCCGACCTGCTGGAGCCGCAACTGCACGCGCTCTACCGCGCCGCAAAGGACGGCGGTGACCTCTCGATCATGTTCCCGATGATCACATCCGCGCATGAACTGATCGACCTGCGCCGGCGCTGCGAGGCGATCCGCGCCGAATTCGAGGCCCCGCAGGTGCCGATCGGCATCATGATCGAGGTTCCGGCGGCGGCGGTCCAGGCGGCATCGCTGGCCGCCCATGCCGACTTCTTCTCGATCGGCACCAACGACCTCACCCAGTATACGCTCGCCATCGACCGGCAGAACCCGGAACTTGCTGGCGATGCCGACAGCCTGCACCCGGCCGTTCTGCGCATGATCGCGATGACGGTGGAGGGCGCGAAGGCGCATGGCCGCTGGGTCGGCGTGTGCGGCGGCATCGCCGGCGACCCGTTCGGCGCGGCGCTGCTCGTCGGCCTCGGCGTCAACGAGCTGTCGATGACCCCGCGCGACATTCCCGCAGTCAAGGCCCGCCTTCGCGCCTCCGACCGCAGCGAACTGGTAGAGCTGGCCGCCCGCGCGCTCGCCGCCGAGGGCGCTGCGGACGTGCGCGCGCTGGATGGAGGAGCAGCCTGATGCGCATCCTCACCGTCACCTTCAATCCGGCGATCGACCAGACCGTCACGCTCGACCGGCTCGTGCCCGGCGAGGTCCATCGCGCCCGCTCTGTGCGCCAGAATGCGGGCGGCAAGGGCGTCAACGTCGCCAGCTGCCTTGCCGACTGGGGCGAAGACGTCTCCGCCTACGGCCTGCTGGGCAGCGACAATGCCGCATCGTTCGATGCGCTGTTCGCCGCCAAGGGTATCGAGGACCGCTTCATCCGCATCGCCGGAACGACGCGCGTGAACCTCAAGCTCGTCGACCCGGCGGGCACCACCGACATCAATCTGGATGGCATCGCAGTCGATCCCGGTCGCGCCGAAATGGTCGCCGCGACGATCTGCAATGCGGCGCGCGAGGGCGACCTCGTCGTGCTGGCGGGCAGTCTTCCTCCCGGCTGCCCGCCCGATACATACGCCGCGCTGACCGCGCGGCTGCGGGCGATCGGCTGCCGCGTGGTGCTCGACACCAGCGGCCTGCCGATGAAGTGCGCGCTGGAAAGTGCCCAGCCGCCGCACGTCGTGAAACCCAACCGCGACGAACTGAGCCAGCTCCTGGCCCGCCCGCTGCCCGACATGGTCGCCCTACTTGAAGCGGCCCGAACCTTGCGCGACGGTGGTGTAGCGCTGGTCGTCGTATCGATGGGGGCGGATGGCGCGCTGTTCGTCTCGAACGAAGGCGCCCTCACCGCCCGCCTCGCCATCGGCGAAGTGGCAAGCACCGTCGGCGCCGGTGACGCCATGGTAGCAGGCATCACCGCCGCGCTGGCCGAAGAGGCTTCGCTGGAGCGCACGGCACGGCTCGCGACTGCCTTCGCGGTGGCCAAGCTGGGCATGGCGGGGCCGAACCTGCCCGCCCTCGCCAGCGTCCATGCGCTGGCCGAAGAAGTGATCGTCACCCCCATAGAAACAGCCGCGACGACAGCGGCGGGAGAGACCCGATGACCAAGATTTTCGCCGTCGTCGAGGCGGGCGCGTCCGCAGTTCAAGGCGTTCTGGCAGGCGAGGCCCTGCGCCGCGCCGCCCGGACCGAAGGCCGGACCATCGAGGTCGAGGTACGCACCGAACAGGGCGTGCTCAATCCGCTTGCCGAAGACGTTCCCGGTGCCGAAGGCGTCCTGCTTCTGGTTGGCGGCGATGCGGACGCTGCGCTTGCCGAGCGTGCCGACCGCCATGTAACGCTGGAATCAGTGCTTGCCGATCCCGCCGGTGCGCTTCGGTTCGCACCGAAGAACGGCCCGGCAGCGACCACGCAGGCCCCGCGCATCGTCGCGATCACATCCTGCCCCACCGGCATCGCCCATACCTTCATGGCCGCAGAGGGCCTGAGCGAAGGCGCCCGGCAGCTCGGCTATCCGATCCGCGTGGAGACGCAAGGCTCTGTCGGCGCGGGTACGCCCCTGACCGCCGGGGAAATCGCCGAGGCCGACGTCGTGCTGATCGCCGCCGACCGCGAGGTCGATCGCGCGCGCTTCGCAGGCAAGCGCGTGTTCTCGTCCAGCACAAAACCCGCAATCTCCGGCGGCGCGAAGCTGATCGAACGCGCGCTGGCCGAAGCGCAAGTGCAGGGCGGCGAAGCGGCGACCGGGAGCGAGGACAAGGCACCTGCGCGACAGGAACGCGCCGGACCGTACAAGCACCTGATGACCGGCGTGTCGTTCATGCTGCCCTTCGTGGTGGCGGGCGGTCTGCTGATCGCGATCGCCTTCGCGATCGGCGGCATCGGCGCCAATGCCGACGCCGCCAAAGGCACCCTGGCGCACACGCTGTTCCAGATCGGCGCGCAGGGCGGCTTTGCGCTGATCGTGCCCGCGCTTGCCGGATATATCGCCTTTTCCATTGCCGACCGACCCGGCATCGCGCCGGGCATGGTGGGCGGCATGATGGCCGCGCAGCTTGGCGCCGGATTCCTCGGCGGCATCGCGGCGGGGTTCATCGCGGGCTACGGCGTGGAGGGTCTCAACCGGCTGATCCGCCTGCCCAAGAACCTGCAAGGGCTCAAGCCTGTGCTGATCCTGCCGCTGCTCGGCACGCTGCTGACCGGCTTGCTGATGGTCTATGCCGTGGGCGCGCCGGTCGCCGCCGCGCTCGCCTTCCTGACCGAGTGGCTGCGCTCCATGCAGGGGTCGAGCGCACTGCTGCTCGGCGTGATCCTTGGCGCGATGTCCGCGTTCGACATGGGCGGACCGGTCAACAAGGCAGGCTATGCCTTCTCGGTCGGCCTCATCGCCAGCAACGTCTGCACGCCGATGGCCGCGACGATGGCCGCCGGGATGACCCCGCCCCTCGCCGTGGCGCTGGCGACCCGCCTGTTCCGCGACCGCTTCACGCCCGAGGAGCGCGAGGCCGGCGGCGCCGCCGCCGTGCTCGGCCTCGCCTTCATCACCGAGGGCGCGATCCCCTTCGCCGCACGCGATCCGTTCCGCGTCATCCCTTCGCTGATGGCCGGATCGGCGGTTGCGGGCGCAATCTCGATGGCATCCGGAGTAGAGCTGAAAGTGCCGCACGGCGGCGTCTTCGTCCTGCCGATCCCCGGCGCGGTGACGCACCTTGCCGCTTATGCGACGGCCATCGTCGCCGGAACGCTGGTGAGTGCGGTGCTCGTCGGCCTGCTCAAGCGCAAGACTGCCACGGCGGCCTGACCGGCCCCGAAGACCACGTACAGAACACCCAGAGAGGACCCATTGCCATGACGGCCCTGCCGATCAAGGGCGCCTGCCTTGCAGGCGTCGCCGCCCTCGCCTTGTCCATCGCACCTGCCTTCGCCCAGTCGGCAGATGAGGCCGAGACGCCGAAGACTTCCCAGCCGCTCGCGGACGACGGCATTACCCTCGCCCTCAGCTATACCGGAGAGGCGGCGGGTAACGTCACCGGCGGCCTGCGGCGCGATGCCGCTTATGCCGGGCAGGTCTATGTCGGCGCCGACCTCGACATGGACCGCATCGCCGGGATCGGTGGCGGCACGCTCCATGCCGCCGTCACCAACCGCCATGGCAAGAGCCTTTCTGATCTGGCGATCGGCAACAACACTTCGGTGCAGGAAATCTGGGGCACGCAAAACACCCACCTCGCGATCCTGACTTGGGAGCAGCACCTGCTGAACGACCGGCTGGTGATCGAGGCAGGTCGCAGCCAGGCCAACATCCACTTCCTCAATTCGCCGCTCTACTGCCAGTTCCAGGGTAATTCGGGCTGCGGCAACCCGACTTTCGTGTTCAAGAACAGCAACTTCACCTATTTCCCGGCGTCCAGCTGGATGGTCCATGCCAAGACGCGCATCGCCGAGCACGTCTTCGCGCATGTCGGCGCCTACGAGGTAAACCCTGACCGCAAGCGTGCCAGCGATCATGGCACCGGCTTCGGCATCGGCAATGCGACCGGCGTGATCGTGCCGTGGGAACTGAGCCGGGAGAGCGGCGAGGCGGCCCGCCTGCCCTCACGCTACATCCTGGGCGGCTGGATCGACAAGGGCGACTATGCCGATCCCCTGCGCGACGACATGGGCGGCATCGCCATCCTCTCCGGCCGCGCGGCGCAGACGCGCAATGGCCGGTCCGGACTTTACGTCCGCTTCGAGCAGCAGGTGACCCGCCCCGATCCGACATCGAAGCGGGGCCTGAGCATCTACGGCGTTGCCATGACCAACCTGTCGGGCCGGGTCGAGGAAAGCCGCTTCTGGGACCTCGGCCTCGTCCAGACCGGCACGTTCGAGGGGCGGGACGAAGACAGCCTGGGCTTCATGATCAGCGACCAGCGCTTCAGCGACCTGGCCATGCAGCGCATGCGCGCCGCCGATCTCGCCGCTGGGGGAAGCGGCAAGGCGTCCCGCCACGAGGTGATGATGGAGCTGTCCTACAGCGCGCAGGTGGGGCCGGCGATCCGGCTGTCGCCGAACATCCAGTACATCCTCAACCCCGACCGGACGGGCGCCCCGGAGCGCGCACGACCTACCGACGATGCCCTGATCATCGGTTGCAAGTTCACGGTGGACGCCATGAAGCTCTGATCTTCGGCGCTTCTCCCGGCGGCCCGGTGGCGAAACGAGATCCGTTACCGGGCCGTCAGCGCCGTATCGTCGGAACCATCCTCCCGCGAAAGGCGAAGGCGGAGCCGCGCATCGGCAAGTCTGGCTGACAGACTGACCTGTGTGGCCAGATTGTCGAAGCGTGATCGCGTGGCATCGATCAGTTCGATGACCGAACCACCGCTCAGACGATAGGAATCCTCGGCCATACGCCCCAGCGCGTCCAGCTTTCCTCCGATCCTGCGGTTGAAGGTATCGAGCGCGGCGGTGCGCACTTCGACCAGTGCGGCGTAGCGGTCGATTTCAGCGAGCGCTTTGGCTTTGGCGATTTCGGTGCGCAGTTCGGCTGCCCGCGCTTCGGCTTCGGCCTTGCGGACGGCGCCATTGCGGCGGTCGAACAGCGGCACTTCCAGCGTCAGCCCTGCCGAATAGGTCGCGCCGAACGGGCCGGTCGTCCAGAAACGCCCGCCGTTCACCGAGACTTCCGGGAAACGCTCGCGCCGGGCCGTGACCACGTCGGCTTTCACGGCGTTCTGCTCGTCCAGTGCGGCCGCAACCGCGGGAAGCGCTTCGGCGGATTGGGCGGGACTGCCGCCGGTGCCGGGCACCTGATCAAGGCTGCCGCTAGCGCTGGGATGCCACCCCGGGAAGCCCAGGGCATTGGCAAGGTCGGTGCGGGCATCGATAGCGGCACTCTCGGCCTCGACCAGATCGGCGCGGGCGGATTCTATCTCCACATCGACGCGGGCGACATCATAGTCGCTGGCCATCCCCGATGCCCGCCGTCCCGCCACCATGCCGCGAAGCCGGTCCAGTTCGGCCATCGCATCCCGGCGCACGCCGACGGTGTCCTGCGCGCTCAGCAATGCGACGAAGGCGCTGCCTGCCTCGGTCATGAAGTCCAGCCTCGACACCGCGACGCGCGATCTGGCGGCATCGATCCTGCGGTCCGCCGCCGCGACCCGCGCACGGCGCTTGCCGCCCAGATCGAGGGGAAGTTCGACGGTGGCTTCGTGCGCGCGCCGCCCCTCGAAGTTGGTGATCCCGCCCGGCTGATAGGATCCGGCATAGGAAACCTCGGGATTAGGCAACACGTTCACTATCTGCCGGTCCGCCTGCGCGCCCGCGATGTCCTGCTCCTCGGCTTCCACGCGCGGGCTGGAGGTTCGCGCCAGAGTGAGCACCGTCTGGAGATCGACGGTTTCCGGCATCGGTTGCGCCATCACCGGAACCGAAAGGGCCAGCAGCGGCAGGACGGAAAGGTGGCCCAGAATTACACGTCGGCTCATGCGTCGGCCTCCTCGGGGGTCTGGAGTTTGCCCGGCGTGATGTAGCTGTAGATCACCGGCAGGATGAGCAGCGCGACGATCAGCGTCGTCACCATGCCGCCCACGACGACGAGCGCGAAGGGCCGCTGCGTCTCGCTGCCTATGCCGCTGGAGACGACCATCGGCAGCAGTCCCAGCATCGCCAGCGAGGACGCCATCAGCACCGGCCGCAAGCGGTCCACCGCACCGTCCAGCAGGGCAGGAAGCAGGTCCATGCCCGCCCGCCGCCGCTCTTCGGCAGCGGACAGCACCAACACGCCCATCAGCGACACCTGCCCCAGCAAGGCGATGAAGCCCACCGCCGCGCTGACCGACAGCGGCACCCCGGCGACCAGCAACGCGAAGGCGCCGCCGGTCAACGCGAAAGGGATCGTGGCGATGATCGCGATGGCGCTGCGCCCGCTGTTCATCGCGGCGTAGAGCAGGCACAAGACCAGCAGCAACGCGACGGGAACCACGATCTGCAGCCGCTTGGCGGCCCGCTGCTGGTTCTCGAACTCGCCGCCCCAGACGAAGTAGTGGCCTTCCGGCGGCTTTACCTTGGCATTCACGGCGGCGATCGCATCATTGACGGTCGAGCCCATGTCGCGCCCCTCGACGTTGAACTTGAGGGCTAGGAACCGGATATTGCCTTCGCGCACGATCGTGGTGGGACCATTCTCCACCGTGATCCGGGCAAGCTGGCCCAAGGGCACGCGCGCACCGCCCGGGGTCATGATCGGCAAGGCGCTGATCTTGTCGGCATCGTCGCGCGAGGGAGACGGCAGGATCAGCCGCACCGGCACCGGACGTTCACCGTCCCAGAATTCGGTCGTGACGCGGCCCGCAAGAGCGGTCTCGATCGTCCGCTGCGCATCTTCGATCGACACGTCCGCACGGGCAAGCGCCGCGCGGTCCAGCTGGATCTGCAACTGCGGCCCCAGCGCATCGCGGTAGAGGTCCAGTTCGGTGACGCCGCGGATCGGCTTGATCGCATCGACCGCCTTCAGCAGCGTTTGGCGCATCACGGTCAGATCAGTGCCGAAAATCTTGAGCACAACCTTGCCGCGCACGCCTGCCACCGCTTCCTCGACGCTGTCCTTGATCGGCTGCGAAAAGTTGAAGCGCACGCCCGGAATCCCGGCCAGAGAATGACGCATCTGTTCGATGATCTGGGCCTTGGTCTTGCCGGTGTGCCAGTTCTCCTCGGGCAGCAGGCGCACGAAGGTCTTGACCATGTTGACGCCTTCGTTGTCGGTGCCGTCTTCGGGCCTGCCGTGCTCGCTGTGGACGTCGCGCACTTCCGGGATCGCGCGGATACGCCGGTGGACCTCCTGCAGCACGTCCTGCGCCTTTTCCAGCGCGATGCTGTTGGGCATCTCGACGAAGATCGCGATGTCGCCTTCATCGAGTTCGGGCAGGAATTCGGTGCCAAGCCGGTCCACCGCGATCGCGCCCGCCATCAGCAGTGCCACCGCGCCTACCATGGCGATCACGCGTGCGCGCAGGATGCCATCCAGCAGGGACCGGTATCGTTCGCGCAGCCAGCCGATCCAGCGCGGCTCGATGATATCGGCGTGCTTCGGCTTGAACATCACGGCGCACAAGGCAGGCACCACCGTCAGCGCGAACACCAGCGCGCCGGTCAGCGCGAAGGCATATGTCAGCGCCAGCGGGCGGAACATGCGGCCCTCCACCGACTGCAGGGTGAAGACCGGCAGCAGCGCGGCGATGATGATCAGCATCGAGTAGAATGTCGGGCGCCCCACATCGATGGCCGATGCGATCACCAGCTTGAGGATGGCCTTCTTGTCCTGCGGCCGTTCGGTCTGCATGGCGTGCATCACCGCCTCGACCAGCACCACCGCGCCATCGACCAGAATGCCGAAGTCGATCGCGCCCATCGATATCAGGTTGGCCGGAAGCCCCAGCAGGCTCAGGCCGATGAAGGCGGTCAGCAGTGACAGCGGGATCACCACCGAGACCACCGCCGATCCGGTCACGCTGCGCAGGAACAGCCAGACGATGGCGATGACCAGAATGAAGCCGTGCAGCAGGTTGTCCTGCACCGTCCCGATCGTATGGCCGACCAGTTCGCTGCGATCGTAGACGGGCACGATCTTCATGCCCTTGGGCAGGATCGTATCGTTCAGCCGCTTGACCTGATCGTGGATGCCTTCGAGCACCAGCGAGGGGTTCTCTCCCCGCCGCATCAGCACTAGCCCTTCGACCACCTCGCGCTGGTCGTTGTAGGATACCGAGCCTCTGCGCGGGGTCGGCGCGGTCTGGATCGTGGCGACGTCGCCGATGGTCAGCGCGGTGCCGTCCTTGGCCTTGAGCGGAACCTGCTTGATGTCTTCCGGGGTCTGGATCACGCCGATGCCACGCACCGTCAGTTCCTGATCGCCGGTGCGCAGGAACCCGCCGCTGACGTTGAGGTTCGCCTTCTTCAGCGTCTCTTCCAGCGTGTCCAGGCTGATCCCCGCCGCGTAGAGTTTGGCCGGATCGGGCTGGACCTGGATTTCCTTGAGGTAACCGCCGAAAGGCACGACATCGGCCACGCCCTGGACCTGCCGCAGCATGCGTGTGACGGTCCACTGCATCTCGGAGCGGATCGCGAACAGGTCGTGACGGTCGCTGGTGATGCGGAAGCGGTAGATCTTCCCCAGCGGCGTCGATTCCGGCGCCAGCGCGGGCGTGACGCCTTCCGGCAGTTCCGCATCGCCAAGGCGCTGGCCCACCACCATGCGGCTGTCGAACGGATCGGCATCGTCGTCGAACACCAGCGTGATGATGGAAAGGCCGAACAGGTTTTCGCTGCGCAGCAAGGTCATGCGCGGCGTGCCGTTCAGCGCACGCTCCAGCGGGATGGTGACCTGCCGCTCCACCTCTGCCGCGGCATAACCCGGCATCTGGGTGATGACCTGCACTTGCGCGTTGGTGACGTCGGGAAAGGCTTCGATGGAAAGGTTGTGATAGGCCCGGATGCCGAACACTGCGAGGATGCCCGCAAGCACCAGCACAACGACGCGGCGATGAACCGAGAATTCGATGAGACGAGACAGCATGGCGGGGCTCAGAGTTGCTGGCTGGCGCTGCTGTCGAGCAGCAGGGCGCCGTGCGTGATGATGGTCTCACCCAGCTTCAGGCCTGAGGTGATGACGATGCGCCCTGCGCGCGATGCGCCCACCTGCACGGGACGCGCAACGGCGCCCTTGGTGGTGCGCACATAGACAACCCGGTTGCCGCCATCCTTGACGAGCACGGCATCGGTCGGGACGGTGATCGCAGCTTGTCCCGGCAAACGCACTTCGGCAAGCATTCCGGCGGTCATGCCCGCAGGCCGGTCGGACAGGCGCAGATAGATGGGAACGCGGCGCTGGTCGCTATCGATCAGCGAGCCGACACCATCGACCCGCGCGGGAACGGTCACCCCGGCGACCGTGACTTGCGCTTCCATGCCGGGACGCACCCCGGACAAGTCGCTTTCGGCGGCATCGGCGACGATCCACAGGCGCGTCGGATCGCCGATCTCCATGATCGGATCGCCGCCCGCATCCGCTATGGAACCAATACTGGCCTTGAGTCCGAGCACGGTGCCGCCTACCGGCGCGCGCAGGGTGAACGTGGCGCCATCACCGCCACCGATCATCGCGGAAGCGCGAGACGCACGGGCATATTCCGCGCGGGCTTCGCGTGCGGCGGTTTCCGCACCGAAGCGCTCCACTTCGGTGCCCACGCCCCGGCGCACCATTTCGTTCTGGCGGCGCAGCATGTCTTCGGCGGCGGCAAGGCGCGCACTCGCCTGCGTCACGTCCGATCGCGTTCCGGCCACTTCCGCGCCGACCAGCGTGACCAGCGCGTCGCCGCGCTTGACGATCTCTCCGGGGCGCACCGCGATCGAGACGATCCGGGCCGCTACGGGTGTGTCGATCGCCGCCATGCCCTGCGCCTCGAATGCCACCCGCGCGGGCAGTGGAAGGCCGAAGCCGCCTGCCCCCTCGCCCACCCGCTGCGCCTTCACGAAGCCCTGCCGGATCATCTGCTCCAGTCCCGGCGGCGCATCGGGCTTCTCGACGTCGCTTTGGCCCGAACAGGCGGAAAGGCTTGCCGATACCAGCAGCGCGAATAGAAGACGCGAACGCGGCGCCAAGCACAGTGCCATGCGAATAGGTTCCCTGCCATTGTGTCTTCCGGTGAAGACGGCCCTGTCCGGGCGATTATGGGGAAGCCCTGACAAAGTCCTGACTGGACCGGAGGTTATGAATGCGGTTGCTACTGGTCGAGGACGATGCGGACTTGCGTGAGACGATCGCCCGCGCACTCGAACTGGCCGGGCATCGCACCGATGCGGTCGCTGCCGGAGAGGCCGCAGATCTGGCGCTGCATGGCGGCGGCTATGATCTCGTCGTGCTCGATCTGGGCTTGCCAGATCTCGATGGGCTGGACCTCCTGCGCCGGGTGCGCGGCCGGCGCGATGCGACCCCGATCCTGATCCTGACCGCCCGCGACGCCATCGACGATCGCATCGCCGGATTGCGCGCGGGCGCCGACGACTATCTCGTCAAACCTTTCGCGCTGGGAGAGCTTGAAGCCCGCATCGAAGCGATCCGCCGGCGCCTTTCCGGTACGGTGGTCCGGCTCGTCAATGGACCGCTGGAGTTCGATCCCGAGACGCGCCGGGCTTTCGTCGAAGGGCAGCCCATAGACTTGTCGCTACGGGAAACCGACATGCTGGAAGCGCTGATCGGCCGCGTCGGCGAAGTCGTGCAAAAGGCGAAGCTCGCCCAGCAGATGAGCAACTGGGACCGCGAAGTCGCCACCAACAGCATCGAAGTCTACGTCAGCCGTCTGCGCCGGAAGCTGGCCGCCAATGCGGTGCGTATCCGCACCATTCATGGCCTCGGTTATCTGATGGAACACCATCGCAATGGCTAGGCGTCTCAGCATGCGCAGGCGGCTGCTGGCGTGGCTGCTGCCAACAACGCTGGCGCTGGCCGCGATCTGGCTATGGGCCTCCTACGCGATCGTCGTTCATTTCGTGAACGTGGCCTACGACCGTTCGCTGGAGGACTCGGTCGAAACGATCGCGCGGCAGGTCGTCAGTTCCAACGGCACCTTCTCGGTCGACCTGCCGCCTGCGGCCCGGCAAATGCTGGAATTCGACCGGGTGGACCAGATCCGCTACCTGATGATCGACGATACCGGCATGCGCCATGTCGGCAATGCAGGCGTCCCTGCCCCCACCACGACCGTAACCAACTCCCACGGCAACATCTTCTACGGCGCCCGGATAGAGGGCCGGGACTTTCGGATCGTGCAGACCCGCGTAGCCGGTGACGGGGGCCGCTTCATGCTGGTGCGCGTCGCGGAAACCAGGCAGAAGCGCAACATGCTCTCGCGCGAGGTCATGGCCTACATGGTCGCGCCGCAATCGCTGTTCCTCATGGGGATCATCCTCCTCATCTGGATCGGCGTCGGAAGAGGCATCGCGCCGCTAGCCAGGGTTCGCGACGCGATCGCGCGGCTCGACCCCAACGACCTGCGGCATATCGATGACCATGCACTGCCGATGGAACTGCACCAGCAGGTCGGCGTGATCAACAGCCTGATCGCACGTCTTGCGGCTCTGTTGTCAGCCCAGCGGCGGTTCATTGCCGATGCCTCGCACCAGTTGCGCACACCTTTGACCAACATGCGCACCCAGGTGGAACTCGCTCTCCGCACGACCACCTATGACGACATGCGCGCGATGCTGGAAAAGGTCGATGCGGCAGGCACCCGCCTGGTTCGATTGACCGGTCAATTGCTGACCCTCAGCCGGATCGAGGCAGGGTCCGACGGTTTTGCCAACTTCGCGTCATTCCCGATCGACGTGGTCGTGGCCGATGTCGTGTCCTGGGCGATCCCGTCCGCGCTGGAAAAGAATATCGAGATCTGCTTCGAGGCGGGCGACGGCAATATTCCGTTTCACGGCGATCAACATCCGATCGAACAGCTCGTTTCCAATCTCGTCGACAATGCCATACGCTACACGCCGGAATTCGGCGTCATCCTGATCCAGCTTTCGAAGCAGACCGATACGGTGCGCCTCATCATACAGGATAGTGGTCCGGGCCTGAGCGAACATGACCGGGAACGCGTATTGAACCGCTTCGATCGCGGCGCTCAGCCATCGGGGTCCGGCAGCGGGCTGGGTCTCAACATCGCGCAGGAAGTCGTCCGATTGCACCGCGGCACGATCCGGCTCCTGGACGGGCACGGGGACGGGCTGCGTGTGGAAGTTTGCTTGCCGCTGGAAATCAGGCCCGAATTATAGGATTTGTCCCTGCGCCGAAACCGGGCGAAATCGGCATGTCCCGTCGAAGCCCAAAGCGCCATCGGACCGGCACTCCCCGCCCCAGGAGGCGTTCCCGGACGGATCAGCACATATGCCCAGCCTTTCAGGCCGCGGCGTAGCCTCCATCGACGTGGATCGCATCACCGTGGACGTACCGAGCCGCGCTCGATGCGAGGAATGCCACGGCTTCCGCAACTTCGGCCGGGTCTACGAAACGGCCCATCGGGTTGCCTGCGGCAACGCCCGCGCGCAGCGTCTCCACCGGGGTCCCGCCGGTGATCCGCGAATAAGTGGCGAGAATATCGTCCATCATCGCGGACTCGACTACGCCGGGATGGACCGAATTGACGCGGATCGGCATCTTGAGTGCGGCGAATTCGACGGCAGCGGCCCGGGTGAGCATCCGTGCGGCGGCCTTGCTGACGCAATAGGCGGCGCTGAACGCGGCAGGCCGGTCCGATGCGCCCGAGCACAAGTTGACCACCGCGGCACCGCCGGGCCGCCGCGATCCGCTGCGCGCCAGTAACGGCGAGGCGTGCTTGAGGCCGAGGAAGACGCCCTCGACGTTCACCTGCTGGCAGCGGCGCCAGTCTTCCAGCGCCATGGCATCGATCCGCTCCATCGGCGCGATGCCCGCATTGTTGACCAGGATGTCGAGCGCGCCGTGGCGACTTTCTATGACGCCCAGCACCTCGGCCCAGCTCCCTTCACTGGTAACGTCGAGCGCGAGGAATTCCTGCTTGCCCCCGGACGGCGCGCGCAAGTCGGAGCGCACTACCATGGCGCCGCGTGCTTCCAGCAGGCTGCACACGGCTGCGCCGATATCACCGCTTGCACCGGTCACCAGCGCGATCGCGCCGTCCAGTCGGGTCGCATCCATGGATCGAGTCTCCTTCGTCTCGTCAGTTGCCCGGCAAGGCCAAAGTGCGGAGCACATGCCGATGGGGGGGGACGGCCTAGCGCCGCCCCTCGAGGTAATCGTTCAGCACTTCATGGAAGAAGCGCACCCGCGTCTCCTGCGCGGCCAGATAGGCGTCGGTGTACCCGCGAGAATACATGCCCTTCTGCTGGCCTTCCGCCAGAAGCATGTCCTGATAGACGATCTGGTCCTTGATCTCGGGCACGCCGCGGCCGTTGTCGAAGGCGCGGTGCTGCATCTCGGCCTCGCGCAGCGGCTGGGGACCGGCCATGATCGATTCC
>NZ_ALVC01000261.1:0-15391 GCF_000293195.2 Sphingomonas sp. LH128 | reverse complement strand
AATTCCTCCCCGAGCTTGTCTCGGGGAGGTGGCAGCCCGTCAGGGCTGACGGAGGGGGAATTGTTCGAACTCTCCCCCTCCACCATCGACTACGTCGCCGGCCCCCCTCCCCGAGCAAGCTCGGGGAGGAACTTTAGATCGTTGCCGCGTGGATCGCCCGACCGGCTACCGGCATCTCGACCTTGTAGACCGTCCCGGTGCTCGATTCCGTAAAGAACAGCCACCTGTTCCCCGGCCCGCCGTAGGCCGCGTTGGTGGTGTAGCGCCCCTCCGGAACGTCGATCCGCAGCATCGGCTCACCCCGGTCGGAGAACAGCCACACCGCGCCGAAGCCGACATGGCAGACGACGAGGTTGTCGTTCTCATCGATGGTCAGCCCGTCCGGACCGGAGCCGCCGGAAAGCTGGATATAGGTCCCGACCTTGGAGATCACCTCGCCGCCATTGACGAGAGGACAACGCCACACCGCATTGGCGCGCGTCACGGCAAGGTAAAGCGCGGTCTCCGCCTTGTTGAGCACGAGGCCGTTGGGGCTGGGAATGCCGTCCAGCATCAATTCCAGCCGCCCGGTCCCGGCGCGGACGCGAAACAGGCGGCCGTTGGGGTTCTGCCAGCCCGACTGGCCCTGGTCGGTGAACCAGATGTCGCCGTTCTTCGCGATCGTCAGGTCGTTGCAGCCCAGGAACGGTTCGAGCAGATAGCGATCGAACCACGTCTCCGACTGGCCGGTGGCGGGGTCGCAGATGACCATGCCCTTGTGGTGGTCGGCCACCAGCAGGCGGCCATCGTTCAGGAATTTCATGCCGTTGGGCTGGCCGTCGTATTTGAAACCCACCTCGCATGTCCCATCCGGGCTGATCCGGAACAGTCGGCCCCAGGGAATGTCGGTGACCCACAGGTTGCCCGCCGCATCGAAGACCGGACCTTCGAGGAACACAGGTGCGGCGGCGCCGTGAAGCTGGACCTGCGCCCACTGCGTACTTTCGCCGAAGCGGCGGAACTTGTCGGGAATACGGCAGAACACTTCCGCGGTGACGGCGGGCGGGGCGGCGAACATTGTCCTCTCCTTCGATTGATCGCCCGGACGGGAAGTGCCGGGATCGGATACATGTTATAGGCCGTCAACCGTATTGCAGCTTGACCCTTCGGCAAAGGCCTTTCACCGTCAGGCCATCTGAAATCGTCCCAATGGTATACATCAACAACAATGTCCAAGGATACCCCCACCCCCGTCCGAGAGTGCGTCTGCATCGTCGATCCGATCCATCCGTCAGGAGTGGAGCGCATCGCGGCGGCGCATGACGTCATCGGACTCGACGATCCCAGAGTGGCCGAAACGACCGTGCTCGTCATCCGCACCAGCCCGCTGGGGCCAGAAATCTTCGGGGCGATGCACGGCCTCAAAGCCATCGTGAAGCACGGTGCCGGCGTGGACAACATCGCCATTCCCGCCGCTACCCAGCAAGGGGTGATGGTCGCCAACACGCCGGGCGGCAACAACTCCACCGCTGTCGCGGAAGGCGCGGTGGCGCTGATGCTCGGCCTGCTGCGCCGCACGCGCGATATGGATGCCCTCGTGCGCGAGGGGCGCTGGGACGAACGTTGGGGCATCCGCCTCGGCGACCTCACCGGTGCCCGCGTCGGTCTGATCGGCTTCGGCCGGATCGCCCGGCAAGTCGCCAAGATCTGCGGCGCCGGGTTCGGGTGTGAGGTGCTGGCCTTTGATCCTGTGGTGTCCGATGCTGAAGTGCGCGCCGCAGGTGTCGAACCGGCAGACCTGACGGGCGTGCTCGGCTGCGACATCGTATCCATTCACGTGCCCCTGACCGAGGGCACCCGCAACCTCATCGATACCGTCGAGCTGGGCATGATGAAGCCGCACGCGCTGCTGGTGAACTGCTCTCGCGGAGGGATCGTCAACGAGGCAGCACTGGCCGAGGCGCTGCGCTGCGGCCAGATCGCGGGCGCGGGTATCGACGTGTTCGAGGCCGAACCGCCCGCTGCCGACCACCCGTTGTTCGGCCTCTCCAACTGCCTGCTCTCGCCCCACGTCGCGGGCGTGACCGAGGCGGGGATGAAGGACATGGCGCTTCATGTCGCCGCCGTCATCGACACCGTCAGCCGGGGCGAAGTCCCCGCCACCCTGCTCAACCCGGAGGTTCTGCCGTGACCGCGCCCACCAAGTCCGTGATCTATGCCAGGGTGCACCGCCCCGACCCGGCGCTCATCGCCCGCGCCGCGAAGTTCGGCATCGCCGACCTGCACGAAGGCCTTGGCGAGATCGCCGGGCGCATGTGCCTGATGAGCCCGGCCATGGTCCCCATCGCGCCCGGCCAGAAGGTCTGCGGTCCGGCGGTGACGGCGTGGAATTTCCCGGGCGATAACCTCGCCATCCATGCCGCACTTTATACCGCCGAGGCGGGCGACGTGCTGGTCCTGACCAACGGTGGCGGGCATCAGGGCGCGCTGTGGGGCGACGTCGCTTGCACGTTCGCGCAGAAGAAGGGCCTCGTCGGCACCGTCGTCCATGGCGCCACGCGCGACGTCGATGCGATCCGGGACCTCGGCTATCCGGTCTGGTCTACCGCCGTCTCTCCCGAACACCCCAAGAAGCGCGGCCCGGCTACGGTCAACGTGCCGATCGTGGTCGATAGCGTGCTGGTGGAGCCGGGCGACCTGATCGTCGGCGATTCGGACGGCGTTCTGGTGATCCCGCGCGCGCTGCTGGAACTGGCCGTCACGAATGCCGAGGCCCGCGCAGCCAACGAGGTCGAGTTCCGCCGCCGTATCGGCGAGGGCGAAGTGCTGTTCGACGTCCTCGGCATGCGCAAGCTGGTCGCCGACCTCGGCATCGAGATCAAGGACTGCACCTGGGAGGAGGACCGCTAGGTCCATGCAGGAGGCCGGGGCTGCCTTGCGCGGCTCCGGTCTTTCCCGGGCAGGAAAATCATTGCCGCACTGCACAATCTCTCTTGCCGCATCGCAAGCCTGTGCTAGCCATTACTCCTTAGGAACGGGAAGGGGGCGTCGCCTTCGTCCTGGCATCAACCGGCCCGTCCCGTCGAGCCGTATTCGGTACGTCGGCATGGCCTGCTATGGAGTGTGCTCATGGCCAGCGAACCCGTGTCCGACATCAAGCAAGACGCCGTCTCGCAGATGGAAAAGGACATCCTGCGCGTCCTGCGTCGCCGCATCGGCAAGGATCAGCGCGCGGCCAAGCAGCATGACTGGTACGCATCCTCGATCCTGACCTTGCGCGATCACATCATCGACGCGTGGATCGAATCGACCCAGCGGACGTACGAGGCGGGCGGCAAGCGCGTCTACTACCTCTCGATGGAGTTCCTGATCGGTCGCCTGCTGCGCGACGCGCTCTCGAACCTGGGCGTCACGCGCGACATGGAGAAGGCCCTCGCTTCCTTCGGCCTCGACCTTGCCGAACTGGAGGAGCTGGAGCCCGACGCGGCGCTCGGCAACGGCGGCCTCGGGCGTCTGGCGGCGTGCTTCATGGAGAGCCTCGCGACGCTCGACATTCCGGCTTACGGCTACGGCATCCGCTACGTGAACGGCATGTTTCGCCAGCGCATCGACGACGGCTGGCAGGTCGAACTGCCCGAGACCTGGCTCGCTCACGGCAATCCGTGGGAGTTCGAGCGGCTGGAGAGCACCTACCGCATCGGCTTCGGCGGCGAGGTCGTGGCCAAGGGCGACGGCGTCATGTGGAACGCAGCCGAGGAAGTGGACGCCACCGCCGTCGATACCCCGGTGGTCGGCTGGCGCGGCAAGCGCGTCAACACGCTGCGGCTGTGGACCGCCAACCCGATCGACCCGCTGAAGCTTGACGCCTTTAACGCCGGCGACCACTTCGGCGCGCTGGCGGAGAAGGTGCGGGCCGAGGCGCTGGTGCGCGTGCTCTATCCGGCCGACTCCAGCCCGGCGGGCCAGGAACTGCGGCTGCGGCAGGAGTATTTCTTCACCGCCGCCTCGATCCAGGACATCGTGCGCCGCCACGTCCAGTACGAGGGCGATATCCGCACCCTGCCGGACAAGGCCGCGATCCAGCTCAACGACACGCATCCCTCGGTCGCCGTCGCCGAACTGATGCGCGTTCTGGTCGACCTCGAAGGGCTGGAGTTCAACGAGGCGTGGGAGGTCACCAAGAAGACCATCTCCTACACCAACCACACCCTTCTGCCCGAGGCGCTGGAAACCTGGCCGCTGCCGCTGTTCGAGCGCCTGCTGCCGCGTCACATGCAGATCATCTACGCGATCAACAGCCGCGTCCTGCGCGAAGCGCGCAAGGCGGGCCTGACCGACGCGCAGATCGCCGCGATCAGCCTCATCGACGAGAGCGGGGAGCGCCGCGTGCGCATGGCGAACCTCGCGTTCGTGGGCGCGCACTCGATCAACGGCGTCGCCGCGCTGCATACCGACCTGATGAAGGAGACGGTCTTCGCCGATCTCCACGCGCTCTACCCGAGCCGGATCAACAACAAGACCAACGGCGTCACCCCGCGCCGCTGGCTGCAGCAGTGCAATCCCGGGCTCACCAAGGTCATCAGGGACGCCATCGGCCCTGAATTCCTGGACGACGCGGCGAAGCTGTCCGACCTCAACGCGCTGGCGGACGACGCCGCGCTGGGTGAGCGCATCGCGGAGGTCAAGCGATCGAACAAGGTCGCGCTGGCGGACTACATTAAGCGCACGATGGGCATCCGCCTCGATCCCGACGCGATGTTCGACGTCCAGATCAAGCGCATCCACGAATACAAGCGCCAGCTGCTCAACCTGATCGAGACGGTCGCACTCTACGACCAGATCCGCAGCCATCCCGAGCGCGACTGGGTGCCGCGCGTCAAGATCTTCGGCGGCAAGGCGGCGTCGAGCTATCACAACGCCAAGCTCATCATCAAACTGGCCAACGACATCGCCCGGCGCGTCAATTCCGACCCCTCGGTCGGCGGGCTGCTCAAGGTCGTCTACGTGCCCAACTACAATGTCAGCCTGGCCGAGCGGATCATCCCCGCCGCCGACCTGTCGGAGCAGATTTCGACCGCGGGCATGGAAGCCTCGGGCACGGGCAACATGAAATTCGCCCTCAACGGCGCGCTGACGATCGGCACGCTCGACGGCGCCAATGTCGAGATCAAGGAACACGTCGGCGACGAGAACATCGTCATCTTCGGCCTCACCGCTGAGGAAGTCGCCGCCAAGCGCGCCGAGGGCTACAACCCGCGCGCCATCATCGAGGAATCGCGCGAGCTGGGGCAGGCCCTGTCGGCCATCGCCTCGGGCGTGTTCTCGCACGACGATCCGCACCGCTACGAAGGGCTGGTCAACGGCATCTACGAGCATGACTGGTTCATGTGCGCCGCCGATTTCGACAGCTACACCGCCGCCCAGCGCGAAGTCGACGCGCGGTGGGAGAACAAGGCGGGCTGGCGCGCCTCGGCAATCCGGAACATCGCCAACGTCGGTTGGTTCTCCTCGGACCGTACTATCTCCGAGTACGCCAAGGACATCTGGAAAGTTCTGTGAAGCCAACGGAAAGCGCTCTCGAATCCCTGCTTCTAGGAACCAACGCAGATCCGTTCTCGCTGCTCGGCACCCATGCCGGGCCGGACGGGACGCACCTGAGGGCGATCCTTCCGGGCGCCGAGACTGTCGAGGCGTTCAGCCTCGACGGGCACTGGCTCGGCAAGCTCGACAAGGTCGATCCGCGCTACCTGTTCGAAGGACGGCTACGTATCAAGCCGCAGCCGATCCGCTACCGCTGCACAGCGCACGGGCATGACTGGCTTGTAACCGACCCATATACCTTCGGCCCGGTGCTCGGCCCGGTGGACGACCTGCTGATCGCGCAAGGCACGCATTACCGCCTGTTCGACAAGCTGGGCGCGCACCTGATCGAGCATGAGGGCGCGCACGGCGTCCACTTCGCGGTCTGGGCGCCCAACGCCCGGCAGGTCAGCGTGGTGGGCGACTTCAACGACTGGGACGCCAAGCGCCACGTCATGCGCGCCCGCGCCGATATCGGCGTGTGGGAAATCTTCATCCCCGACATCGGCGATTACCGCGCCTACAAGTACCACGTGGTCGGCGCCGACGGCATGGTGCAGCCGCTGAAAGCCGATCCCTTCGCCTTCATGTCGGAAATCCGGCCGGACAACGCCTCGGTCACCGCCGTTCCGGCCAAGCTCGACTGGGGCGACAAGGCCCACCGCGAGCACTGGGCCACCGTCGACGCCCGCAAGGTGCCGGTCTCGATCTACGAGGTCCACCCCGGTTCGTGGAAGCGCGACCGCTGGAACTGGTTCCTCGACTGGGATGCGCTGGCCGACGAACTGATCCCCTACGTGGTCGAGATGGGCTTCACCCATATCGAGTTCCTGCCGATCAGCGAGCACCCCTACGATCCTTCGTGGGGTTACCAGACGACCGGCCTCTACGCCCCGACTTCGCGCTTCGGGGAACCTGCCGGCTTCGCCCGCTTCGTCGACGGCGCGCACCGGGCGGGCATCGGCGTCCTGCTCGACTGGGTGCCCGCGCACTTCCCCAAGGACGAGCACGGCCTCTGCCGCTTCGACGGCACCGCGCTTTACGAACATGCGGACCCGAAGCTGGGCCAGCAGCCCGACTGGGGCACGCTGATCTACAACTTCGGCCGCCGCGAGGTCGCCAGCTTCCTGCTCAACAACGCGCTGTTCTGGGCCGAGCGCTACCACGTCGACGGGCTGCGCGTGGATGCCGTCGCCTCGATGCTCTACCGCGACTACTCGCGCAAGGCGGGCGAGTGGATCGCCAATCAGGACGGTGGCCGCGAGAACTGGGAGGCGGTGGAATTCCTGCGCGAAGTCAACCGCGCCGTCTACCGCGAGCACCCCGGCTTCATGACCATCGCCGAGGAATCGACGGCATGGCCCGGCGTCACCCAGCCCGCCTACGAAGGCGACGGTGGGGGGCGGGAGACCGCGCTGGGCTTCGGGTTCAAGTGGAACATGGGCTTCATGCACGACACGCTGCGCTACATGGCGCGCGATTCCGTGCACCGGAAATACCACCATGAAGACCTGACCTTCGGCCTCGTCTACGCCTTTTCCGAGAACTACGTCCTGCCGCTCAGCCATGACGAAGTGGTTCACGGCAAGGGCTCGTTGCTGGGCAAGATGAGCGGCGACGACTGGCAGAAGTTCGCGAACCTGCGCGCCTACTACGCCTTCATGTGGGCCTATCCGGGCAAGAAGCTGCTGTTCATGGGGCAGGAATTCGCTCAGCGCCGCGAATGGAGCGAGGAGCGCGCGCTCGACTGGGACTTGCGCGATGCCCCCGCGCACGAAGGCGTGCGCAATCTGGTGAAGGACCTCAACCGCCTCTATCGCACCAAGCCCGCGCTTCACGCAGGGGATTGCGATCCCGAGGGCTTCGAGTGGCTGATCGTCGACGACAAGGAGAACTGCGTCTTCGCCTGGCTGCGCAAGGCACCGGGGGCGAAGCCGGTCGCGGTGATCGCCAACATGACGCCCACGATGCGCGTCGAGTATCGCATCCCCCTGCCGATCGACGGCAAGTGGAGTGAAGTGCTCAACAGCGATTCCGTCCACTACGGCGGCACCGGCAAGGGCAACCTCGGTCAGGTGAAGGCGTTGGACGGGCAGGCGACGGTAACCTTGCCGCCATTGGCCACGATCATGCTCGAATACGCCGGATAAGACGATGAACCCGCCTCACCTGTTCGTCATTGCGAGCGCAGCGAAGCAATCCAGGGCCGTTTTACGCCGCCCTGGATTGCTTCGCTGCGCTCGCAATGACGAACGATGGTGGTGACGGGACACCCTGAATTACCCAACCACGTTTCCAATCAGACACATAACTACGGAGAGACATAAAATGAGACCAGCTTCCGGCTCGCCGCTCGCGCGCGATGCCATGGCCTATGTCCTGGCCGGCGGACGAGGCAGCCGCCTGAGGGAGCTGACCGACAATCGCGCCAAGCCCGCCGTCTACTTCGGCGGCAAGGCCCGGATCATCGACTTCGCGCTGTCGAACGCGATCAACTCGGGCATCCGCCGCATCGGCGTCGCCACGCAGTACAAGGCGCATAGCCTGATCCGCCACATGCAGCGCGCGTGGAACTTCATGCGCCCCGAGCGTAACGAGAGCTTCGACATCCTCCCCGCCAGCCAGCGCATTTCCGAGCTGCTATGGTACGAGGGCACCGCCGATGCGGTTTACCAGAACATCGACATCATCCAGCCGCACGCGCCCAAGTACATGGTGATCCTGGCGGGCGACCACGTCTACAAGATGGACTACGAGCTGATGCTGCAGGAGCACGTCAACTCGGGTGCGGACGTGACCGTGGGCTGCCTCGTCGTGCCGCGCATGGAGGCGGTGGCCTTCGGCGTCATGCACGTCGATGCCGAGGACCGCATCACCGCCTTCGTCGAGAAACCCGCCGATCCGCCGGGCATTCCGGGGCAGGAGGACATGGCGCTGGCCTCTATGGGCATCTACGTGTTCAACACGGATTTCCTGTTCGAGCAGCTGCGCCGCGACGCCGCCGACCCCGACAGCAAGCGCGATTTCGGCGGCGACATCATCCCCTACATCGTCAAGCACGGCAAAGCGCAGGCCCATCGCTTCACCAACAGCTGCATCCGTGCGGCCGAGGAGATCGAGGAATACTGGCGCGACGCGGGCACCCTCGACGCCTATTTCGACGCCAACCTCGACCTTACCGACACCGTGCCCAAGCTCGACATGTACGACCGCGAATGGCCGATCTGGTCGGACTCGGTGGTCGCCGCGCCGGCCAAGTTCGTCCATGACGAAGACGGGCGGCGGGGCCATGCGATCTCGTCGCTGATCTCGAACGACTGCATCGTCTCGGGCGCTCTGGCCCGGCGCTCTCTGCTGATGACGGGCGTGAAGATGGGCAGCTTCTCCAGCGTGGAAGAGGGCGTGATCCTGCCCTATTGCAACATCGGCCGCAGCGCCCAGCTCAAGCGCGTGATCGTCGATTCCGGCGTGCGCATCCCCGAGGGGCTGGTCGTCGGCGAGGACCCCGAACTCGACGCCCGCCGCTTCCGCCGCACCGAGAACGGCGTATGCCTGATCACCAAGCCGATGATCGACCGGCTGGGCCTGTGATGGTGAAACTGTGATGGTGAAACCGTGACCTCGCTGAAAGTCCTGTCCGTTGCCTCCGAGGCGGTGCCGCTGGTCAAGACCGGCGGCCTTGCCGACGTCGCGGGCGCGCTGCCCGGCGCCCTCGCCCCGCACGGGGTGGAGATGACCACGCTGCTGCCCGGCTATCCCTCGGTGCTGGCGGCGTTGGGACGGCGGCCCAAAGTGGTCCACGCATGGGACTCGCTGCTCGGCACCCCGGCGCGGCTGCTGGCGGGCACCTTGCCCGATGGCCACCCGCTGCTGGTGCTCGATGCCCCGGCGCTCTACTCGCGGGAGGGAGGCCCTTACTCCGACGCTGCCGGGATCGACTGGGCGGACAACTGGCAGCGCTTCGCCGCTCTCGGAAAAGCCGCTGCCGAGATCGCAGGCGGGGTGATCGTCAAGCGGGGCAAGCCACAGGGCTTCGATGTGCTCCATGCGCACGACTGGCAGGCCGCCATGGCCCCCGCATACCTGCGTTACGTGCCGCTGGGTGCCGCTGGGTGCCGTTCGGTCATCACCATCCACAACATGGCTTTTCAGGGCTGGTTTGCTCCCGAAGTCTTTGATCGAATTGAACTTCCTTCAAGCGCATGGGCACTCGACGGCGTCGAATACCACGGCGGCTTGGGAATGCTGAAAGCGGGCCTCTCCAGCGCCGATGCGATCACCACCGTCAGCCCTACATATGCCCGCGAAATCCGCTCCACCGTGTTCGGAATGGGCCTCGAAGGCCTGATCGTGGAGCGCGGCGGCGCGGTTCACGGCATCCTCAACGGCATCGACGCAAACGTGTGGAATCCGGCTTCCGACGCGGCTTTGGCGGCCCCTTACAGCCACCGCACGCTCGACAAGCGCCGCGCCAACAAGCGCACCCTGGAGGCCGAATTCGGCCTCGACGAAAGCGACGGCCCGATCTTCGTCGTCGTCACCCGCCTGACCTGGCAGAAGGGTATGGACGTCCTCCCGGACGTCCTCGACCACCTCGTCGGAATCGGCGGAAGACTGGCACTTCTGGGCTCCGGCGACGCTGCGCTGGAGCGCGCCCTGATCGAAGGCGCCGCCCGCCATCCCGGCCGCGTCGGCATCCGCATCGGCTACGACGAGGCGCTGTCCCACCGCATGCAGGCGGGCGGCGACGCGATCCTCATCCCCTCGCGCTTCGAGCCTTGCGGCCTGACGCAGCTCTACGGCCTTGCCTATGGCTGCCTGCCCGTCGTCGCCCGCACCGGGGGGCTGGCGGACACCGTGATCGACGCGAATCCGGCCGCTCTGGCCGCAGGCTGCGCCACCGGCGTCCAGTTCGACGGCGTCACTTACGACGATCTGGCGGCGGCTATTACCCGTACGGTCCAGCTTCACGCCCAGCCGGAAGTGTGGGAACGTCTTCAGAAAAACGCCATGAAGAGCGACTTCTCCTGGGTAGCGAGCGGAAAGGCCTACGCCGACCTCTATCGCACGCTGACGGCGTGACGAGCCTCGGCGCCAGTGTGGAGGCGGGCTGGACCCGCTTCGCGGTACGCTCCCCCCGCGCCGAAGCTATGTGGCTGTGCCTCTTCGACGGCGAAGAGGAAACCCGCCACCCGATGGAGCGCGAGGGCGACAACTGGACCCTGAGCCTCCCTGCCGACGTCTCCGGGGCACGCTACGGGTATCGCGCGGAAGGACGCTGGGAACCCGCCGAGGGGCACTGGTTCGATGCGTCCAAGCTGCTGGTGGACCCTTACGCCGTCGAACTGGATCGCCGCTTTATCCAGAGCCCGCGCCTCGCTGCTTTTGGAGACGATACCGCCGATATCATCCCGCGATCGATCGTTGCCGCACCCATCAAGGTCGCCCCGATTAAACCGCCGCGCTTCGCGCGCGGCGCGCTGGTCTACGAACTCAACGTGCGGGCCTTTACCATGCTCCACCCCGACGTCCCCGAGGCCCTGCGCGGCACCGTGGCGGCGCTGGCGCATCCAGCCGTACTGGACCACCTTACCCGCCTGCATGTTTCCGCCGTCGAGTTGATGCCGATCGTGGCGTGGATCGACGAAAGGCACCTGCCCCCGCTGGGGCTGGTGAATTCGTGGGGCTACAATCCGGTGGCGATGATGGCGCTGGACCCTGGCCTGTGCCCCGGCGGCGTCGAGGAACTGCGCCGGACCGTCGCCGCCCTCCATGATGCGGGGATCGGCGTGCTGCTCGATATGGTGTTCAACCATTCGGGCGAAAGCGATGTGCAGGGCGGCGTCCTTTCGCTGCGCGGTCTCGACGATGCGATGTATGCACATGCCCCGAACGGACAACTGATCAACGACACGGGGTGCGGCAATACGCTGGACTTCGCCAATCCCGCCGTCCGCGAACTGACACTCCACGCAATGCGCCATTTCGTTGTCCAGTGCGGCATCGACGGGTTCCGGTTCGACCTTGCCCCGATCATGGCGCGCGGCCCGGGCTTCGCTTCGGATGCACCGATCTTCGCCGAGATCGCCGCCGATGCCGTGCTGGCGGACCGGGTCCTGATCGCCGAGCCATGGGACATCGGGCCGGGAGGTTATCAGCTCGGCCAGTTCCCCGCGAACTGGCTCGAATGGAACGACCGCTTTCGCGACGATGTCCGCCGCTTCTGGAAGGGTGAAGGCAATATCGGCACCCTGGCCACGCGCCTCGCCGGATCGACCGATATCTTCGGCTCGCAATCGCCGCATGAGGGCTGCCGCTCGGTAAACTTCCTAGCCGCGCACGACGGCTTCACGCTTGCCGACACGGTATCCTACGAGCAGCGCCACAACCAGGCCAACGGCGAGGACAATCGCGACGGTCATGGCGAGAACTTCAGCTGGAACAACGGCATCGAAGGCCCGAGCGACGACCCGGCCGTGGCTGCGGCGCGCCGGCGCGATCTGGAAGCCCTGCTCGGCACCCTGTTCGCCTCGACCGGCACGATCATGCTGACCGCCGGAGACGAGTTCGGACGCACGCAGCGCGGCAACAACAACGCCTATTGCCAGGACAACCCGATCGGCTGGATCGACTGGGCGACACGCGACACGGCACTGGAAGAGCATACCTGCGCGCTTTCGGCCGCAAGGGCGGCGAGACTTGCGCTGTTCGAGCGGTTTCCCGAACCGGTAACCTGGCAGAACCGCGAGGGCGAACCGATGACCGTCGCCGACTGGGAGCGTCCGGGCGCCGACTGGCTAGGTTGCAGCGCCAATGCAGATGAGTTCGGTTTCGCAATCGATCGTGCGGCCCGGCAGGTGCTGATCAGGCCGTCTTGATCGCCCGAAGCGGCCGATGGCCAGCTTTATCCGCCGCTGTGCAGTTGCTCCGTCAGATAAACCATGAGCGGCTGTTCGAACTTCGGGTTGATAACCAGGAAATGCCGCCGCTTGTCCTGCTCGTCCGGCAGCCGACATAGCACATCCTCATCGACGAGACGGCGGACCAGTCTGAGCGCAGTGCTCATCGGTGCGCCGGATGCAATGCAGGCGCTCGACACCGACACCCGCCTCGCCTCGATCTTCGCGAGCAGCAGATCGAGCAGCATCGCCCATGTCGGATCGCCGAAGAGTTCGCCACCGCCGATTTCCCGTCGCTTGCTTTCCTTGCGCAGCAAGTCCTTGATGAACTTTCGCAATTGCGCGGAATCGACCTCTCCGCCCGGAAGTACCGGCGCGATTTCCGCCGGTCGGCCGGGATGGGCCGAAGGCACGGGCTCATCGATCAGGCCCGCCAGACGCTGCAATTCTCCGCTCAGTTGCGACATTCTGTCGAGCAGCACCTTGCGCTCGCCCACCGCTTCGGGGAGGCCCTGCACGCGTTGCAAGGCGCGGCGCAGATCGACGGGGCTGATCGGCTTTTCAAGGAAGTCCGCAGCCGATGCGCGCATGGCATCGATCGCGATATCCTTGGTGGCATGTCCGGTCGCGATGATGAAGCGAAGCTGGCGCTCGTGCTCGTCGGCATAGCGCGACAACTCACGAATCAGGGCGATGCCATCAAGGCCGGGCAAGTTGTAATCGACGATCGCAATGGAAATGTCGTGCGTGCGGAACAGCGCCTGCGCCTCGTCCGCGTTCGATGCGACGAAAGGCTCGTATCCCATCTGCCGCAGGGCGAAGGCACATTCCATGCCCCAGTCGGTGTCGTCGTCGACGACAAGCACCGGCGCCACCTGACGAAATACACCGGCTTCCATTGCCGAGGGAATTTCAGACATTCGCGTTGCTCCTTGTGAGATCTCCGCTCCGTTGTCTTCTTCATCGGCATTCTGTGGACCAAGAAGCGCCCCAATGCGTGACCGCCAATTCTTCGGCATCGCGTCTTCCCATTCCAGTTATATTCTAAGAATGCCCCGTCACATTCCCGGTAGATGTTGTTGCATGGCAACCGACACGATTGCTACCGCTAAAATCGCCGAAGCATCTGGACGCCGCCGTACAGCGCCCGCTTTCTGGAACGCAGCCAGCGCGAACAGGGTCAGCAGCGCTACCGCCACCATGGCGAACGTTCCGCTGAAACCCAGCCAGGTCGCTCCCGCGGCCAGCAGCTTGATCTGACCGCCGGTCAGCACGCGGGCGCCAGTGTGCGCCCGAAGCAGCGCCACGGCAAGGCCAGCGATGGCAAGGCTCCCCGCGCCCGCCACGCAGGCCCGGATCAGCCCCGGAACACCGCTCAGCAGCGCCGCGCCGAGAAGCCCAGACGCGGCGAGCACCATGTACAGCCAATCCGGGGTGGTCCGGCCCTCCCAGGGCAGGACCACGACCGGGATGAGCACGAGCAGAAGAAAGGCAAGATAGAAATATCCTGCAGCTTCCATGTCAGTATCCTCCGTTGGTCACCGTCACGCTCGCTGCGACGTTGCTGTCGGGAAGAGGCACGAAGGCCCCGTATTTCATGATCGGACTGCCGGTCATGTCGTAGCGCACCTCGACCCGGAAAGTGCCGCTGGTATCCCCTGCACCCGCCGTGATCTGCGGCTGCGATTTCCCGCCGAGCAGCGAGCCGTAGTTGTCGATCACCGCCTGTGCCCGATTTTGAGCGAGTGCGATTCGCTCGGTAAGGGACAGACCGGCAACCGCCGCCCTCGCCCCCTCGGCAGCCGCCTGTCTCACGCCGATCTGTGCCGTGAAGTAGATCGAATAGACGATCACCGAAAACACGAGGGCAAGCAGCGCCGGAGCGAGCAGGGCAAACTCCAGCGCCGCGAGGCCTCGATCGCATTTCAGCAGTCGGAGCGATCTCCTTGCCGCCATGCGCATGGCACGATCTCCGTCAGGGAAGGAGGTTACCGAACGCGGTCGTGAGGTCGGTCCGGAACGTGGCACCGATCGCCACGATCGCTGCAACCACGATGCCGCCCAGCACTGCATACTCCACTGCGGTCAGGCCGCGCTCATCGGTGCGAAGCCGCGCGACAAGATTAAGGATCGAATTCATCATCATGTACACTCCCCAAATCCCTCCATGGTCGAGAGAGGCGGATGCGGGCCGAAGGGGCTCCCGCAGCGCCATATTTTGAAACTAGATCAGCACCGGCGGCCATCGCGCTTCTGTTCATGGCGACAACCTCCACCGTGATCGTAGAGCGGCGGCGCTCGATACGGCCCGCCTCGGCACCCGGCGCGCAACCGTCCAGCGATGATGCGGCTACCCTGCCGTTCCAATGCGAGTTCGGACACGACGATGCACACTGGCACTGGCAAACCGATGCGACCCGGCGTCTGACCGAGGTATCACGCGGGTTCGCACTGGCGACCGGGCGCGATCCATCCGATCTGAAAGGCATTTCGCTGCGCAGACTGATCGCCGGAGCACGTGCCGGAGACGCGCCTTCCGATGGGACCGAACTTGCCGAGCGCATGAAACGCCGTGAGGATTTCTCTGGCCTTGCCATGCAGGTCAGGGTGGACGACCGGCCGCGCTGGTGGAAACTTTCAGGCGAGCCGCACTACCAGGAAGGCATATTCACCGGCTATCGCGGCACCGGCTGCGACATTACCGAAAGCCGCGTAACTCTCGAAATGATGACCCGACTGGCGCATTATGATGCGCTGACCGGGTTGCCGAATAGGGCAAAACTCACTGAAGTACTGGCTGCGGCGCTCGATCGCAGCGGGCTGCGGCGGCGTAATGCCTGCGCGTTCCTGATGATCGATCTCGATCGCTTCAAGGCGGTGAACGACACGCTCGGCCACGACGTCGGCGACACCTTGCTGGCGCGCGTCGCCGA